>JAHIEL010000030.1 GCA_018901715.1 Patescibacteria group bacterium | reverse complement strand
CCCTCGTCGCTTCGCTCCTCAGAACCTTGCGACCTTCGGTCTAAAGAACCCTCGTCGCTTCGCTCCTCAGAACCTTGCGACCTTCGGTCTAAAGAACCCTCGTCGCTTCGCTCCTCAGAACCTTGAAATTAAATTCATTATATATTTTTTGAAGGTAATTTAATTATAAATATCGTGAGTGCCGATATCAAAATAAATTACTTTATTTTTATTCTTAAACCTAAAAAGAACTCGGTACTTGTTATCTACCGAGTAAGAACAGTAATTTTTCAACTTTCCCTTGAGTTTGTGCGTTTGAAGTAAGGGATGGAAAGCATTTTGTCGGAAGATATCGTCTTTTTCTTCAGCTTTTTCCTGAATAAATTCTGGCAACTTTTCTAGAGATTTAAAAAAGCGTCTTGAATATTCAATCTCCATTATGTTTTTGATTGATAAATTTTGAACGCCTCTTTTAAAGAGTTGGCTCTTATTGTTTTTCCTTCTCTATATTCGCTCTCCCCTTCTGCAATAATTTCTAAAATTTTAATTTCTTCTATTGAGGCCTTTTTTTCTTCTGCTAACTTTTCTATTTTATCCCACATTTTTTTATATTCTTTCAAAGGTAAAATCACTAACCCTTCTTTTTTGATAGCTTGCCTAGGCAAAGTTAAATTTTTACTCACATCTACCATAATATCTTTAGTTTATATAAACCCCGGCTAAAAGTCAACAGACACAAGCAAAACTAATTTATACATAATTATTTTTTAAGTTTAACGCTCTCAATAATTAAGTTAAACTCATTTTCATAATCAGGAGCATCCTTGCTATGGGTTAAATCAAACATAATATCCCCTATTTTAGCGTTTAGATTAGCTTTTTCAGCTCTATTGCCATTAAACCAAACGCTTAATTCCGGATTTCCTCTTCTCAGCTCATCTTTAAAAATTGCAACTTGATTATTATTTTCTTGAATAAAATAATTAGAAGGAAAACGAAAAAATACTAATTCATTTTCATAAACCTTCCAATAAAAAAATCTATTCTCGTCAACTATCAAGGCAGCTCTTTTCTGTGCTTTAGCAACAATTGTGAAAGCAAATGCGCTAGCTATCAATAAAATAATCAAAAAGGATAAATATTTTGGAACTCTAACTTTCCAAACAGAGTTAAATTTCATTTGAAATTTGTAATAACCTATTATATTTTACCATTCTTTCAGCAGGGCCTGGCGCGCCTGATTTAATAAAATCAGACCCACTGCCTACTGCAAAATCCGCAATAAAATCATCCATTGTTTCGCCAGATCTGTGCGAAACCATTGTTTTCCATTTATATTCTTTAGCCACTTTAACCGCTTTAATTGCTTCTGAAACTGTTCCAATTTGATTTACTTTAATAATCACGCCATTGCAAGCAGTTTTTTCAGCTGCTTCTTGAATTCTCGCAGGATTGGTTACCAGCAAATCATCTCCAATAATTATTATTTTATCTCCTAATTCCCTGAAAATCATTTCAAATCCTTGCCAATCATTTTCAGCCATTGGGTCTTCTAACCCAATGATAGGATACTCGCTAACAAGATTTTGATAATATTCTACTAATTCATTCTTAGTTAATTCTTCCCCTTCTGGCGAATAAACATCTGGTTTATAAAACTGGCTGGCAGCACAATCCAAAATAAGCTCTGTTTTATCGTCTGCATCTGCTTTTAAAATATATTCTATTGCCGTTTTAGTAGAAGAAATTGGCGGAGCATATCCGCCTTCATCCCCTACTTCTATATTTCCAAATTTCTCCTTTAAAATCTCGCCTAATTTTTTAAAAACCTGTTTTCCAATCGCAAGATTTTCTTCAAAACTCTCGCCCTTGGGCACAATCATAAATTCCTGAATTGCCAAATCGTTTTGAGCATGAGCCCCGCCATTAATAATATTAAAGCAAGGCCTTGGAATTATTATTCTCTCATCGCCAAACAATTCTGAAATATGTTTATATAAAGGAACTTTTCTTATTTGAGCGGACAAGCGGGTAATAGCCATAGATATTCCAACTATTGTATTGCCGCCAAGTTTTGACTTATCAGGCGTGGCGTCAATATTTATTAATAGATTATCTATGCCCACTTGATTAAAAGGATTTTTTCCAATTAAATTTGGCGCAATCACTTTTTCAATATTTTCTATGGCTTGAGAAACTTCTATTTCTTTTGCTTCTAAAATTCCAGTAGAAGCTCCTGATGGCACACAAGCACTAACCAAATTTCCATTAGCCCCAACAAAAACCTCAAGAGTAGGATTTCCCCTTGAGTCCTTGATTTCTTTTGCTTTTAAAGATTTGATTTGAGCCATTAAATTTATTAAAGTTTAACCTTTAATATTTATTAAATTTATGTCAATATATGCCACGAACTCCATTGAATTATTATCGTTATTATTAGAATAATTGCTGCAGAGATTATTGAAATTACTGATAGTTTTTTATGCTGTAGCCAAAGTCCTTTTTTAACAAAATAAATAAAATGACATATGTATGTGGCCAGGCAAAGAAAAAAGAATAGCGTAAGTCCGATCTTTTGCTGTAATAAGGATTCAAGCACTATCAGCAAGGGGATCAGCCCGAATTCTAGCCCGCTAAATAGTCGAGCGAATTTATCTTTCCGATGTTTTATTAATGTATAAATCGAATAAAAAGGTAAATATATTATTGAAAGTCCTCCAAAAAACATACCAAGGATGCTTAGAATGCCAGCGTCACCTTCGCCTAAAGCATGTTCCATTATTGCAAATAAAACACAAAAAAGACCGAATATAATAATTGGTATGACTATCAGCCATTTTAAAATTTTCTTGGATATGGGCATAGTATTTATAATAATTAATGGTAAATTTTCTTAATATCTTAATGTAGAAGATTTAATTTGAGCCATTTTTAGATTGACGAATTTTTTATTGACATCGATTAACGGGTCGCACCCGTTAAAATCCGTTAAGAATTAATACTTTTAAGATATTTATATGCATTAACTGCTGCTTTACAGCCCTGGCCTGCTGCTACTACAATTTGTTTTGGAAAAACATCTGTTACATCACCTGCTGCGAATAAACCGGGAGTTTTCGTAGCACATGTCTCATGATCAACTACTATTTCGTCATATTTAGAAAAATCAACCATTTCTTTTACAAGAGCCGTAGCAGGAGAATTACCGATTTCAATAAATAGACCATCCACTCTTAATGTTTTATCTTTTTTGCTATCTCTATTTTCATATATTAATTCTTCTACTAATTTTCCTCCTTTTATTTCTTTAGAAGCAACGCCAGTTATAATCTCAACCTTGCCTGTTGCCAATGCCTTATCCTGCAGGTCTTTAAAGGCAGGAATCTGATCTTGATATTCTAAAACATATATTTTCTTGGCATAATTTACTAAAAATAAAACCGCCTCAAAGGCAGCATTCCCACCGCCAATTACTGCTGTTATTTTATCTTTATAAAAAGGGCCGTCGCACAAAACGCAATAACTCACGCCCTTGCCAATAAATTCTTTTTCTCCGGGAATTTCTAAAGGCCTTGGGTCGGCACCAGTAGCTATAATCACTGACTTAGAACTAAATTTCTTATTGCCTCCCACTTTAACTTCAAAAGTTTCGTTTTTTTTAATAACTTTTGATACTTTGTCTTGTTTTAAAATCTCAACTTCGCACGACTCAATGTGATTTTTAAAATTCTTTATCAACTCCTTGCCTGATATTTCAATATTCCCGGGCCAATTTTCAATAGCTATGGTTTTCCTTGCCATCTGACCGCCAAAATCCTTTGTAATCAAAAGGGTTTTCATTTTTTGACGACTTGCATAAATACCAGCAGTCATTCCTGCTGGCCCTCCACCAATAATAATCAAGTCGTAAAGAATCATATTTCTTTATAATAATTTATTTTCTCTAATAAAATTTTTAAGTTCTTCACTAAAGCGAGGGTCTTGTAAAGTCAAATAAAGGTCTGATTTAAGCCAAGCCATTTTATTCCCGCACTCAAGCCATTTGCCCTCAAACTCATAGCCATAAATACTTTTCCCTTGCTCCAGCATTTCAATAAACACATTGGCTAATATTATTTCTCCTTTTTTGCTCGGCTTAGCTTTTTTAAGAAAATCAAAAACATCAGGTGTTAAAATATATTTACCCACAATTGCCAAATCAGACGGCTCTTTCCCTGGTTCGGGTTTTTCTACTATCTTTTTTATTTTAAATACCCGATTAGCAATCTTCTCCACTCCAACTACACCATAAGAAGGTAGCAAATTTTTCGGCATCCTGTAAAGCGCAAGAACAGGTCTCTGGCAAGTTTTAAAAATATCCATTAATTGTTTCAAACAAGGAGTTTTTGATTCAACAATATCATCGCCGAATAGCACTGCTACCGACTCTTTACCTATTTTAGGCGCTGCCTGAAGTATTGCATGACCATCTCCCAAGGGCTTGTCTTGTAAAACAGAAGAAAAAGATACTTTCTTAACAAGATCTTCTATCTGCTGTATCGCGCCAAGAGCTTCTTGTTTTTTCCTGCTTTTAAGAATTTTCTTTAATGCCTCTGGATAACTTTTGAAATAATCTGTGATAATCTTTTTTCTTTTATTATTTACAAAAATAATATTTTCAATGCCAGAATCTCTTGCTTCTTCCACTATAAATTGGATTGCTGGTTTATCAACTATGGGCCACATTTCTTTTGGCATTGCCTTTGCCAATGGTAAAAATCTGGTTCCCATTCCAGCCACAGGTAGAATTGCTTTTTTTATAACTTCGTCCATATTAGATTATATCTAATTATTATTTTTATTGCCCCTTAAAAAAGTAGGCACATCCCATTTGCTCTCTTCTTCATACATTCTTTGAATATCTTTTTCTGCTTCTCTGTGCAAGTCCAAAGCATTTCTTCTAATTGTATCATTTTTTTCTGGCTGCTCTTCAACAAGAATTTCAATTTTTGTTTTTTTCTTTTTTTCTACTTTTTTTGATTTTTCTTTTTGCATATTATCATTTACTTTCTTTACGATTCTTTTCTTCAATGGAATTTTTTTTCTTTTACCATTCTCGTTTTTCTCTATTTTTACATCTTCTTTTTTAATATCCACTGCTTTCTCATTTTCTTTAGTTGGCTCTAATGCCTTGGCTTTATCTAATACAATATCTTCCGACTCCATTTCTAATTGAATCCCTTGATCCTTTATCTCGCTTTTCTTTTTAGCTTTCTTTTTTATAATTTTCTTTCCTTCTTTCTTTTCGCAACCTACTGCCATTAAGGTAATTTTTAGTTTATTTTTATAACGATTGTCTTGCCCAACTCCAAAAATAATGCGTGCCATTGGATTAAAGCTAGCCACTCTTTCGCAAATAAAGGATACTTCAGACATTCTTAAATCTTTAGAGCCAGTAATATTAAAAAGTATTCTATCTGATTCTTGGATATTGTAATTAATAAGAGGATTATTTAAAACCGATTCAATTGATTTTTCTGCCCGATTGCTACCTGTGGAAATTTGAGAATGCAAATAAGTAAGTGACTTTTCTGTGTCAAGCATCGCCTGAAAATCAGAAAAATCAAGATTTATCAAGCCAGGCAGATAAAGTGTTTCTATTAGGCCCTCTAAAATATCTACCAATAGATTATTCATTGCTGAAAGCGATTTATTTATAGGAGTATTTTTATCAACAATTTGAAAAATTTTCTGGTTAGGTATGATTGTAATCGCATTAAGTTTTGGTTTTAAAGCCCTCAAGCTATTAATAGCAATATTAGATCTTTCTTTACCCTCAAAACTAAATGGTTTTGTAAAAATTCCCATACTGGAAATACCTAAGTCCTTTGCTACTGAAGCAAAAACAGGGCTTGCCCCTGATCCAGTGCCACCTCCAAGAGAGGAAATAAAAATACAAATATCATTATTCCTTAATATTTTTTGAATTCCATTTCTTGAAGCAAGAGCTGCCTTTTCTCCTATTTCAGCTCTCATTCCACAACCTAAGCCATGAGTAAATTCTTTGCCAAAATAAAAAGTGCTTGTTTGTTTGGGCGCGTTCTTGATTGCCTGAAAATCAACATTGGCAACTATAAACTTAATCTTATCTAAATGAGGAATTTTCCTAGCGCGAATGCTTTTGGCAATTTCAGATACAATAGAACCACCTCCTCCTCCAATGCCTATAATTACTATCTTGGGATAGTGAACCTTGCCAATATCTTTCTTGGTTTTTAATTTAGGTTTTATTTTTGATTTAGATTTTGTTGGCATATTAATTTAATTTATCTTTAATTGCGACTTTAGTCAAACAATACTTTCTGGCTTATAATTTTCTTTTTTTCTTTTTGAGAAAAAATTGATATTTTACCAAAAACCCCATCATAACCGGGTTCAATAATTACTTTTCCCTGTCTTGTTCTAATAATGCCCTCTGCTACTTGGGAATGGGCAATTTTTTGTAATTCTTCAAAAGATGCATCTAACAAAATATTAAATTCATTTTTTAGATTTTTTATCAACAAATCATATTCTAATGCTACTTTTTTAGTGTTAGGTCCACAACTGAATGCCTCACCAATAATTTCTTTCAAAGGAATTAAGCTCTTATATGGAATTGCATTTTTAGGAACAAAACCCTCTTCTCTGTCTGCTAAGTCCTTTATTCTATGAGCAACGCCTAATGTTAATGGTTTGCCACAAGAAGGACAAACATTATTATATTTTTTTGATTCCTCGGGTGTTAAAGATATATCGCAAGTTCTATGCCCGTCAAAATGATATTTTCCTTCTTCAGGAAAAAATTCAATCGTGTAAAGAAATTTTTTATTATCTTTTTCTTTAATTGCCTGAATAATTGAATTATAGCTTAATTCAGTTTCAAAAACATTTGCTTCTCTGCCAAGTTTTCCCGGCGAATGTGCATCGCTGTTAGAAAGTAATGTTAAGCGCCTGCCATCTGGTATCCGCCAAACCATCTTAGGGTCTGCAGACAGGCCGGTTTCTAAAGCGTAAATATGCGGAGACAAATCCTCAAAACATTCTTCAACTGAATCAAACCCGGATTTAGAACCAAACAAAGCGAACCAAGGAGTCATGCAATTATGAACGGTGGCAAATTCACTCAAATAAGAATTATCCTCCTCTACTTCTATATTATGAACCTCTCCTTCATAATTTTTTACTTCAATGTCTCGTATTGGCAAATAAATATTTTTCTTATCTATCCATCCATGTCTTCTATTTAATTTATAATCAAATCTTTTAAATTCAGGGGCTTTTAATAATCCAAATAAATCTTCAAAAAATGATAATTGGTTAAAGGCAAAGGAAGAATGCCGAGCTTTAATAACTCTATTCTCTCTTTTATATAAATGAGCATATTTTTCGTTAAATACTTCCTTGGTCAACTCGCGGATGGAAGGAATAATGCCTAATCGAAGAAGAATAATTTTCATTTGATTCATTAGCTCTCTAGAAGAAGTAACGCCTGCGTCTCCTCTCCACCATCCTATAAAAATTTCAACTTGTTTTTCTAATGGTAAATTCAACATCCAAAACGGCAAACATTTTGTATGTGCCCTTTTTGTGGCGGGGTCATTATAAAAAAGTTTACCAAAAATTTCTGCTAAAATTTTTGAAAAATAGATAATCTCTACGCTATTTGCATTTTCTCTTTTATAAATTCGGGGCGAGGAAAGTTTAAAAACTTCTTTCATTAGAAATTGTAAATCTTCAATATATCTATTTTCGTTACGATTAAAACAGAATGCGATTGAGTCCCTGCTGTCGGTATAACCCTCAGACATATAATATCCTGCCAATCTACAAAATTTCTTATTAATTTTTATTACATTGTCTATCTTTTTATCAATTCTTCCTCTCCTACAGCTTACCTTATCCTCGCAAACCTCAAATTGTTTTCTCGACAAGTAATCCCAAAGATTAATCTCTGTTCTATCTTTTGTAATTTTATTAAATCTAGAAAAAATAAGAACATCGCCTTTTTTAATATCTTCTGCCTGGATCCATTGTGGCTTATATTCTTTAAAATACGGATGCAAACATCCTCTTTTTTGATAATACCTACACCCTGGTTTACAAATAGTATGAGGACAATTTTTACAATCCTTATAAGATTTAATTGCATAAAAAGGGTGTTCCTCGGTGGTTTGTAGCCCTATTCTAAAATTATACGGTCTTATATTGTAAATAGGCCCCTTGTAAAATCTGGTGTAAGTTTGGCTAACCTTTTTCAATCTGCCCTGATGAGTATAAACTTTATCACCAATCAAAATATCCTTTATTTTTTTAATGCCTGAATTGTTATGGAGATAAGTGTCGGGCAATATACAATGTGCTGGAACAAATAGACAATTCTCATCTGCTTTTAAAATAATTTCCAAAAGATTTTTTGCGTCAAGCCCTAAAATCGGACGGCCATCTGACTTTAAATTTCCAATTTCAGATAATTTTTTATTTATCTTTTCTACTGCCTTAATATCAGGGGCTAAAACAAGAATATGAATTTTCCTAACCTTGCCTCCCTTAGAATAAATACAACTAATTTCAGCACTCAAAATAAACCTAACTTCGCTTTTATTATTTTTTAATTTAAAAAGTCCCTGTTCTGCTGGGATTAATTCTGTTTTTATTTCTTCTAACCATTTTGGATGCGTAAAGTCCCCTGTTGCTACAACCTGAATGCCTTTTATATCTGCTGCCTCGGCAATATGCTCTAAATCTCCAGACCGAGAAGTTGCTCTGGAATATTTAGAATGAATATGTAGGTCGGCTATAAAAGACATAGCGTAATTTCTAATGACAAATTTCTTAGGAGGCCCGTCCTCATCAACGAGGACGGGCCTCGTTAATTTGTCATTAGAGGAATTAAAATAATTAAAGTTCTAAATCATTACTTATTCCCTTCATTGCCTCTAAGGCAATACTAACAAATTCCTGTAATGATAAATCCAAAAGTTCTTCACATTTCCCAATAATCTCCCTGTTTGCGCCTCTGGCAAATGATTTTTCTTTAAATCTGTTTAAAATGTTTTCCACGGTCAAGTTATGAATTTTCTTAGTCGGTAAAACTAAAGTTGAGGCAACTATCAGGCCACTTATTGGGTCACAGACAAATAAGGCCTTTGCCATAAGTGACTGGGGAGCAATTCCGTGCATTTCATTATGTGTTTTAACAGCTTCGCAAATTTCCTCGCCTAAGCCAATCTCTTTTAACATTTCAGCTCCTATTAAAGAATGTTTTTCTGGAACATCTTTGGTTTTCTCATAATCAATATCATGCAAAAGTCCAGCCAATTCCCACTGCTCACTAT
>JAHIEL010000029.1 GCA_018901715.1 Patescibacteria group bacterium | reverse complement strand
GAGGCCCGTCCTCGTTGCAGTTATCCACAGGTTGTTTGTGCAGATAAATAGCAAATGCTTAATAAATGGCTCATAAACAAAATCCGCTAATAAATCGGGGTGATCGATCGGTGGAAGTCGGGGGGAAGTCGGACTTCCCCCATTTAAAAATAAAAACCACTAGATATGTGGATAACACTTACGAGATCCGTCCTCGTAAGTTGCCTAATTTGTATAAAAAAGAGAAATCGCCAAGTGCAAAGCACCTGGCGGGAAAATTCGGAAATCGCTTTTACAAACGCCAACATCTTAAATAGCGATTACCATTGGTAAGGCCAATTTCCATATCTTCGAGAAGGCTCTCGTCCTTCTTGAGGATCCTCTTGTCTGATGCCATTACCAAGCAAATATTTCGTTATCGACTTTCCTGCAACTTTCCATAACGCCCATATGCCAAAGATTGAAACAATCAAGACAATGGGGTAAACAGCCAGAATAAACAGAAATAGAAAGAAGGGTTGTGGCGACCGCGCATACACCGACAAAGATACCGATAGAATGAGGCCAAACCAGAAGAAACTGGACTTGTGGTACTCTTTGAGGATGGAAACAATGGCTATTCCGATATTCTGATACTTAATTTCATGTTTCACTTTCGCTCCTCCTTTTTAAAAAGTGTGCTACTTTCTTAGTATTCCATAAACATAGCCAAAAGTCAAATATAAAAACGCTATGAGGACGGACCTCGTAAGTAAAACTCGAAAATAAATTTATAAACAAAAAACCGCTGAAGCGGTGGAATAAGAAAATTATAGATTATATAAAATAAAAAATAGGTAGGGGCTCGCCGTAAAGCATGGCGAGCCCCTCTATCAGAAGCAATAACCAGTGAAGTCCGGGATCCCCTGCCTATCGGCTTTTGCGGGACCCCTTTGCATGGGAAACATCAGTGGGTATAGTCGCCGTTGTGTGTTATGGGCGATATAATCGCCCAGCTGGTTCGTGGCCTGCCTCAAAGCGATCATTTTTGGCACCGATAAATATGGCACCAAGCGTACGATCTCTTCAAAGCTTAAGGCCAATGCAATGTCCGTGAATGTGTGCACAGATGCAACATCCTTTTCAGTCAAATTCACGGAAATCGTGTATAGGGCATATCTGGCTGTAACAGATTTCAGAACTGTCTGTTCTGTCTTAAATGCAAACACGGGAATGACCAAGAGAAAGGTCATTGCCGATATGACAACAGCCCTTTTCATAGGTCCTCCTATGCTTTTTGCACCACCAGGTACTTTTATGTGCCGTCTTTTTTGGCCAAATTTCTCCCACTTGAGAGCTATAGTGTGCAGTCCTGAATTGAGTTCAGGTTAAAAAACTTAAAACTTAAGTTCTTTAATCTGAATTAATTTATTTGACTTTAACTCCCTTTAATTTTTTGGTCAAGCAATTAAATGCAATTTTGTTATTTTCTAAGGTCAAAGAGATTCTTTCTCCCTGTTTTATCTCCCCTATCACTATTTTTAAAGATAATGGGTCAAGAATGTGCTTTTGAATAACTCTTTTTAATGGCCTTGCTCCAAGATTGCGGTCAAAACCTTCTTTGACTAAAAAGTCCTTTACCTTATCTTCTATCCTAATTTTTATATCCTTTTTCGCTAATTGTTTTTCCACTCTTGAAAGTTCAAGCCCAACTATTTCTTTTATCTGCTTTTCATCAAGATAATTAAAGATAATTATCTCGTCCAAACGATTCAAAAACTCTGGCCTAAAACTTTCTTTGAGCGATTCGTCCACTTTATCTTTAAGCGAATTACGACTCTGATCCTCTCCATGGACAAAACCTAAATCCCCCATTTGAGCAATATATTCAGACCCAAGATTAGAGGTCATAATAATAATAGAGTTTTTAAAAGAAACTCTTCTACCTTTGGCATCAGTCAATTGCCCGTCATCCATAATTTGAAGCAAAATATTAAAAATATCTGGATGAGCTTTTTCAATTTCATCCAAAAGTAAAACACTATATGGCCTTCTTCTGATTTTCTCTGTTAATTGCCCTGCTTCATCATATCCAATATAGCCAGGTGGAGAACCAATCATTTTAGAAACCGTGTGCTTTTCCATATATTCAGACATATCAAGCCGAACTAACGCGTTTTCATCGTTAAAAAGAAACTCTGTTAATGCTTTGGCTGTTTCTGTTTTCCCAACTCCAGTAGGACCTAAAAACATAAACGACCCAAGCGGTCTGCTTTCCTCTGAAATCCCTGCTCTGCTTCTTCTTATTGCATTGGAAATCGCTTTTAGCGCCTGATTCTGTCCAACAACTCTTTTTGTTAAAACATCTTCCATTCTGCTTAATTTCTTAGCTTCTTCTTCTAAAAGATTGGTTGCTGGAATGCCTGTCCATAAGGCAACCACTCGCGCAATTTCTTCTTCTCCAACTTCTTCTTTCAAAACCTGATGTTTCCTTCTAAAAGCAACAAGCTCTTTTTCTTTTTTCTGAATTTCTTTCAAAATATTTGGGATTAATCCATATTTTATCCGAGCAACTTTTTCTAAATCGCCTTCTCTTTGAGCAACTTCTGAATCAAAGTTAAGTTTATCCATATCCTGTTTAAGTTTTCTCAAGATATGAATCAAATCCTTTTCTGTTTTCCATTTAAGCTCAACATTTTTAGCTTTTTCCCTTAAATCAGCTAATGTCCGCTCGCATACTGCCAGCCGTTTTTGAGATGACTTATCTTTTTCATTTTTCAATGCCTGTTTTTCAATTTCCAAGTGCTGAAGTTCTTTTTTTACTTCTTCTACTTCTGCTGGCTCTGATTCAATTTCAAGGCGTAAACCAGAAGCAGCCTCATCCATTAAATCAACTGCCTTATCTGGCAAAAATCTGTCTGTGATGTATCTAGCTGAAAGTTCTGCAGCTGCAATTAAAGAAGCATCTTTAATTTTTACGCCATGATGAAGCTCGTATTTTTCCTTGATGCCACGCAAAATAGCAATTGTATCTTCAATTGATGGCTCGGAAACATACACAGGCATAAATCTTCTTTCAAGAGCCGAGTCTCTTTCAAGATATTTTTGATATTCTTTTAAAGTAGTAGCTCCGACTGCTCTTAATTTGCCTCTTGCTAATGGGGGCTTCAAAAGATTAGAAGCGTCAATTGCTCCTTCTGCTGCGCCTGCTCCCATTACAGAATGAAGTTCGTCAATAAATAAAATATAGTGGTCTTTTGCCTTTTCAATTTCTTTGAGCAAGGCCTTAATTCTATGTTCAAATTCACCTCTGAATTTTGTGCCAGCTATCAATAGACCCAAGTCAAGAGCAATAATTTCTTTAGTTTTTAAACTCTCTGGAACATCGCCCTGTATAATCCGCTGGGCAAGGCCTTCAACAATAGCGGTTTTCCCAACTCCTGCCTCGCCAATTAAAACAGGATTATTTTTTGTTCTGCGGGAAAGCACCTGTATTACTCTTTTTATCTCATCTTCTCTGCCAATTACGGGGTCAAGCTCGCCTTTTTCCGCCATTTGAGTAAGATTTTTGCAATATTTTTCAATTACTTGATATTTAGATTCTGGATTAGGGTCAGTTATGGTTTCTCCGCCCCTAATTTCAGCTAAAATCTCCTGAATATTATCATAAGTCAATCCTGACTCTCTATATTTATTCAAAATTTCTTGGGCTTCTGAAGGAATTTCCATTAAAGCCAAAAACATATGCTCTGCAGAAATAAATCTGTCTTTCATTTTGATTGATTCTTTCTTTGCCCTATCTAAAACTCTTACCATATCTTGAGTCAAATAAAACTGGCCTGCCGGGGGCGACTGTTGATCTAAATTGCCTGCGGTTATGCCTCTTCTTTCCACTGCTTTGAGCGCTGTTTGCTGAATTTTAATTGCGTCAATTTTTAATTTTCTCAAAACAGAAGCAACAACTGTTTCTTCTTGCCCCATTAAAGAATACAAAAGATGCAGAGCGTCAATCTGCTGTTGGTCTTTTTCCCGGGCAAGTTCTTGAGCCATTAAAATCGCTTGCTGGGCTCTTTGAGTAAAATCTCCTGCTGGATTCATTAACATAGTAATAATAATTTAACACCAAAAAAGGCGTTAGTCAAATAAAAAGAATCCGCCATTGGCCTTTATTATCATATCCGCCAATGACCTCTATTCCTCTCTCCGCCCCCGCCCTCATTGACGAGGACGGGGGCGGGAAAATCTGCAGATGTTCCGATATTCAAGCCGATAAGTTAATCGTTTTAAATCAATAACCGGGGGAAGTCGGACTTCCCCCCGTTATCTTCCCCCTGTTATCAACATCTACTACATCTCCTAATTTCATTTTTAATCAATAAACTTGAAGGTGGAGAGGATTTGGTTGAATACATCAAGCTCAGAAGAACATTTTGGAAAATACATCATTTCAATTATATAAATTCCGTTTTCTACTAATGTATTTATCCAATCATTGGGATGCCCCCCTATTTGATAAAACTTTATGGCCTTTTCTCTGCCAATATTAATCTCTTCAATGTTTGCTTGCTTAGAATTAAAATATAACTTACCACTTTTTTCGTGTGCATCGGTCGCGAATTCAGCTTCTGTGGAATTATCTCTAAGCCACTCTTCTAAATTCTTCTTTAATGGATTTGGGCGGATTAAAATATTAAACTCGCATCCCCCAGACGGATTTTCTCTATATTTTTCATTTCTAAAAGAGACATTACCAAAATCTTCGTCGATTATATAATAAAAGTTAGGATATTTTATCTCAAACCCATACTCGTCATCCGTATAAATTTTCCAATCTGCGGTTTCGTCGGGTTCAAGCGTCGGACTCGGAGATTCGGTAGGCGAAGGTGTAGGACTTGGCCCTGGTTCCATATTTACTCCCACATACCAGGCAACTCCTCCGACAATAATTGTTAAAACAAGAACTACAATAATTCCTACGGGCGTAGAAATGCCTTTGTTGAGACATTTTTTAATATTGCAACATTTGAAATTCTTTTTTGACATATTTTTAAATTAATTATTTTAACGGGTGCGACCCGTTAAAAACTAACCAATCGCTTTAATCCTCTTTTTCGCCCAAAATGACATCAATAAAAAATTCATTTTCGTTTCGTAAAATCTTTAATTGCACACTATCGCCCGGTTTTTTTCGCAGAATAAATTTTGCTAAAGAATGTTGCGTAGTAATCTTTTCTCCGTCCCATTCCAAGATTATATCATCTCGCTCAAGCCCTGCTATTTCTGCAGATGTTCCGGGAATAATCGCTATTTCGGTTTTTGTTCCATCTGAAGCCCTGCCCACCCAAGCACCGTAATCTACAGATAGATCATTGGCTTGACTAATTTCTTTACTAATCACAGTATAATAAACACCTAAATAAGGATAAACAATTCTGCCTTCTACTTTTACCTGTTCTATATCTCTTTTCGCCATATTAATTGGCAAAGAAAAACCAATATTTTCTCCTGTTTCAGAGCGAGCAACATTTATACCAATAACCTCGCCTAAAAGATTAAGCAGTGGTCCACCTGAATTTCCAGGATTAATTGCCGCATCTGTTTGAATTATTCCTTCTAAGCTTTCCACAAAACCAGTTGTCTGGGAAACAGCAGTGATATTCCTGCCAAGACCTGAAACAACGCCAGTGGAAACAGTATTTTCAAATTCTCCCAAAGCATAACCAATGGCAATTACGGTTTGACCAATCTGGAGTTTTGAAGAATCGCCAAGTTTTACTATGGGAAATGATTCTCTTGTTTGTTCCGCTCCTGTTTGGTCAATTCTTATGACAGCCAGATCATAAAACGGATCTTTGGCAAGAATTTCTACTGGATAGCTTTCGCCATTGTTCAGAAACACAGTATAATCAGCGTCTTCTTCTGATAAAACATGCTTATTCGTGATAATCATTCCATCTTTAGAAATAATAAAGCCAGTGCCTCCGCCTACTTGTCTTTTCTCCGTGCCTTTTTGCCGATATTGGGGAATTAAAATATCGCCACCAAAGCCCCATGGATTATTACCAAAAGGGTCAATATAGTATTTTTCAAGAATAGGAATATCTTTTGTAATAACAATGCTTACTACTGCTGGGGATGTGTCTTTAACTGCTTGGATTGTTTTCTGTTCTTCTGTTGTCTGGGGAATATAATTATTATTTGCAATTATATCTTGATTTATAGTCAATAGTCCCTGTCCTTGCAACAAATGTTCAACTCGCTCTTGCCAATAGATATTTATAACAAGTGCACCCATGGCTCCGCCAATAATAGCAGATAAAACTAATAAAACAGCAAAAATAAATACTGGCGGATTTTTGCTAAATTTTTCTTTTTTCACATTTTTAAATCCAAATCCATTATCAATAATTTCTTGTATCTTCTCAATATTATTATCAAATTTTTTGAATATTTTATAATCCATTATTTTATTTTAACCCAAAAATATAAGGAATAAAAATAAATCCCGCAACAATGGCTGCCACTATAACAATCAATAAAACCGCACCTGCTGCCAGGTCCTTAATAATCATAATTTCAGGATTATGATTTCTGTCAATCAGATTAGTGGTTCTTTCTACTTGGGTATTTATTAATTCCATTCCTAAAACAGAAAAAATAGTTAAGAAAATAATCGCCCGCTCGGAACTTGTAAGGGGAAAATAAAAAAGAAAAAATATTACAACAACAGCGATAATCGCTCCAGTTTTAAAAGTATCCTCGCTCTTTATGGCAAACCAAAGTCCAGAAAAAGCTACTTTAAAACTTTTTATAAGTTTCCTTATATTAATAAACATATATTTAATTCTACCCGCTTTTTTATCTTTTTTCAAATAAAAAAGCCCTTTGGGCTAAAATTCAATCAGTGGAAATCATCAACGGGGGGAAGTCCGACTTCCCCGAGTTATGGAAATTGGACTTCCACATATTGACTGCCTTGAGTTGATTTTCCAAACAAAAAAGCCCTTTGGGCTAAAATTGGGGGCGGACGGATCCATGGGATCCGTCCGCTGTGTTACCTGCCAAAAAGGATACGTGTGCGAATGTTAGGCAAAAGTGCACACGAGAAGAAGCATTGTCTTCGTCCTTCCTGGGCAGATGGACGCTGCCGCAAGCATCATTCTTACTTACGGCTGGTCGGCTGACCGGCGTCAGGTGCTGTCGAGCGTTGCTGGCGACGTTGGCGATACGAGATACAAGGTTTTCTCTTTTGGAACTACAGGTCTACCGGTTCGAAGAACACGCATACGCATCAACTCCTTGTTGGAACTCCTCCCAGCGCTTCTTGACACTTCTGCGGTCAATCCACACTATTCGGAATTCCGAGATATTTACATCATATCATATTATAAAAATTTGTCAACACTTTTGCACCTTTTTTTAAACAAAAAAGCCCTTAGGGCTAAAATTCAATCAGTGGAAATCATCAACGGGGGGAAGTCCGACTTCCCCCCGATTGACTGCCGAGCGTTAGCGAGGCAAGTTTTCGTAATGGTCAAATTTATATTTAAAAATATCTTTTTTTATAGGACCAAAAATAAAAAGATGCAAACCAGCAAATATACATTTTAAAGAAGTTTTTAATACTCCTTGTTCTTTGAATCTTCGCATATTCATATAGGAATGAGTTCCCTTAATAACTCCGCATTTACCAAATTCCCTGGCTGTTCTCACATATAAATGATCTTCTGCAAACTTGACGCTCTCGTTAAAACCATTTATTTTCTCGTGAATATCTCTTTTAATAAAAATCGCATTGCCACCATATCCACTGAATTTTTCTGTTGATCGTAACCAAAAATTATATATTCCTAAAACCAAACGAAAAATAAAAGCATTATCATCTGGAATACAAAAAAATCCAGCCACCCCAAGTTCTCTGTTTAAAAATTCTTTCATAGCTTTAGTTATAAAATCCTTAGGTAGAAATCCGTCAGCATCAAGGAACAAAAAAAAGTTAGCATTAGCTACTTTTGCGCCTTCATTCCTGGCTTTAGGTGGCAGTCCGCCATCCACTATTCTACATCCAAAACTCTTGGCAATCTCTCTTGTCTTATCTTTTGATTTATTATCAGCAACAATAATTTCTATTTCTCCCTGATAGTCCTGTTCTGTTATTGATTCAAGCAACCGTGGTAAATATCTCTCTTCGTTTAAAGTGGGAATAATAATTGAAATCATATGTTATTACCATAATTTTTTAGCTTCCTGCCAAATTTCTCCTGAATTATGCTTTATTTTCATCCAATACCACCACTCTACTCCCCAAAGATAAAAAGTATCTTCTCCTGTGTTTTTGGCATATTCTATTACGTTCTTAAATTTATCTAAATCCATTGTTTTTCTCTGCTCTTCTAGCGTTGAGTCATAAAGCAAGACCTGACTCCATGGCTCTGCCTGAAGCTCTACACAAATCACTTTTTTATTAAAAACCTTATCAATCAGCCAGGCCTTTCTGTGATAAAAAACTGCTGGAATCGGTGGCTTAAAATAAAATTTCAATTCGCTAGACCAGACCACCCTATATAGGGTGTGCCCAACAATATCTGCATATTTTGCTGCTTTAAACCATGTTGGAAATTCTCCACTCTCGCTCACAACTATCGGCCTCTGTTTATTGTCTAATGATTTAACTAAATCTATCTCCATTTTTAGTGTCTCTTCTGGAATTAAAGGACAATTATATCCGAACAGAAAAAATGGCTCATTTTCTACCTGCCACATAGTAATAGCCGAACTATCCCTGTATCTCAAAACAACTGCTTCTAAATAATCTAAAACAGCTTTATCTAATTGGTGACTTTCTAAATCCATCGCCCATTCAGGAATATGACACTCTGGCCATCGTGGAACTTTCCTGCCCATAACAAGCATTACTTTAGCATTTCTTTTTTCTGCTTCCTGAATTTGAAAATCTAAATCAGAAAAATCAAACTCACCATTATTTGGCTCTACCATATCCCAATAAGCTATTAGTTTTAAATGCTCAACTCCTAAATCATCAAGAATAGCGAGATAGTTTTCTTTCCAATCAAGACCCATTTCCTCTGAATGTTTTTGAGAGAAAATCACTCCCCAATTAATATTCTCTGCTGGCTTTGCCTTACCCACAAAAAGAAAACAGAAAATAGTAATTAGAATAATAAGAATGAAAAATATAATCATTTTAAAAAATTTTAACATATTATAGAGTTAATAGTATTAATCCTATTATAATCAACATTATAGCAAACGCTTTTTGGATAATAATTTTTTTGGTAATTTTTTCAAAAGAAAATCTTGGATAAAATCGTGCCAAAATTAAAATAAAAATCAGAACAAAAACATATTTTACTCCTTCTAAAGCATTCACAAATGATAGATAAATTATTGGAGCCAAATAAATAGCAAAATTCTGTAAAACTCCTGCTATTACGCCTATTATCTGTGCCGAAAAAAAGAGTTTTAAAAAATTTAACTTTTTATTTTTTCTCTTTTTAAATATATTATTCCTTACATCAGGAAATATTAACAAAGCAATAGCGGATATTATCCAACCAAATCTTATCCAAATCAGACCTGAAATAAAAGAATAATTAAGATAAAAAATCTTAGCCGTGAAAAAGCTTAAAGCAAACAAAAAAGCTGTTAATGTGGTTAATTTTAAACTTTGCCTGCTTATTTTTTTATTTTTTTCAAGAACTATTAAAACTCCTCCAACAACTAATAGAACAAAAGAAATGATTTTTAATATACTAAATCCTGCAAACTCGCTACCCTTATATAAATAGCTTAAGCCAAGAGTAAAAACAGGCAGAAACGCCCCAATTGCAGGCACTACTCTTGATAATTCATATCTTTTGAGAGATTCAAAAAAGCCAATAATAGCTACCATCCATAAAATACCAGATATAAAAGCGATTAAAAGATAGGAAAAGCTAGGAATTGTAGAATCAAAAAATAATAAAAATAAAACCAAAAAACTTAAAATACCAGCATAAAAAGCATAAACCTTTGGCTTTATTATTTTATCGCTCAAAAGAATTTCATCAATTAAAGCGACAATAGCAAAAAGAAAATAAGAAATGATTGAGATTGTGAGCCAAAGCATAAATACAATTTTATTAAGATACTATTTCTCTAATTTTTAAAACACCTAATTTTTCTACTTCAATAAAGCCCTGCATAGAGGCCTCTGCTAATCTCCCGCTATCCAGAAAATCAAAAAGCCATTGCCCTGTATGAGCAGAATTTTCTTGCAAAACCCCTGCGCCCATAGAAATGAGCCATTTACGATTAAAATCCTCTTGAGAGCCAATTGTTGTAGCAATAATTATCGGTAGGCCTAAGCCACTATAAAAAGAAAGTTCGCTTGGTTTGGTCCACAATATATCAGTTTCTCTCAAGAAAAGATTAAATTCTTCAAAATATTTTTCTATTTCAGGATTAAAAATTATTTTGACACCTTTTATTCCTGATTTTTTCAATTCAGAAACAAAATAATCTTTCACCTCTTCTCTTACTCCTAAAGATAAGGCCATTCTAATCTTGCCCTGCTGAATTAATTCTTTTAAGCTCTTGATAATTTCCATACCGAGCTCTTTCTGTGCTCCTGCTCCACCTACTGCAAACATTAAAGTCAGAGGGTGATTTGATTTTTCTGGCAAAGGACCTAAGTGTTTATCAACAAGAACTTTATATTTTTTTAGATAATTCTTTTTTGGATCTAAATTAACTAATCTATTTTTCATATCCTGTTTTAAAATCTCTAATTTTTCTGTTCCAATGTTTTCTAAGGGCAATGGAAAACCAGTAAGAAAAATATTTTTCTCTTTAACGCCATAAAGCTTTAACCTATTAACTGTCCATGTGTTTGGACAAAAATACTTTATTCTGCTTTGTTCAGGATTTAAAGGCGCCCAGCTCCTTGCAATATCTGCATCACAAATAACGCAATAAATATCATTCGGATAATCAAAATTCTCTGCTACAAAGGCCGAGGTAAAAAATGTTGAAACTATGGGCAGAGGATTTATTTTTAATTTATCTATTAAGTGTTTGCCCAGTCCTTTTTTGATTAAATAATAATTCTGTTTTAATAAAAAAATTGGATTAGACAAATTTCTTTTTGGATAATAATTTTTAATTCTTTGAAAATAATCAAAAATCTTAAATGCTAATCGGCCAACCAAAGGAATTCTTTTAAATCTGCTTATAAATTCATAAAATCCCCTGCTTGATTCCCACATTTTCTTCGCTTTTTTCGGAATATCTGGATAATCGTTAGCATGAATAACTTTTTTATTTGGAGCTAAACCCCTTAAAGGATAAGAAGCTCTCTGGTGGCCATAACCCATATTTGCATCTATTATCCATGCCTTTGCTTTAGAATTATTTTCCATAATCTTTATTTTAATGCTTCTTTAATTTCAATAATTCTTTCCACGGCTTGATTAATTTTTTCTTCTTCTATTCTCGCCTCTTTGACAACGGAAAGCAATGCTTTTACTCCATCTTTGGCTGGCAAACGCCAACCAGAAAAAATTAGAATATCAACTCCTGCCTCAATTGGCTTAGCAATAATATCTTCTAAAGAATAGTTGTTTAATAAAGAATACTGGTCTAAATCGTCAGACATAATTAGAACTGAATCTCCCAGCTCTTTTTTTATTAAATCAACTCCTTTTTTCAAAAAAGTAAATGGCAAATCGCCAAGCTCTTTATAAACAACATTCGCAGTCATCACAAATTCCGGATTCTGCTCCATTGCTTCTTTAAATTGTGCTATTTCTGGCAATTCCTGGCGCTCACCTAAATTATCCTCTGGATGGAAAGTAACTTCGCCATATCCGGGGAAATGCTTAATACAAGTTAAAATTCCTGCTTCTTTCTGCCCTTTAATTAATTCTTTAGCTAATTCAGATGTTTTATCTTGATTTTCTTGAAAAGCGCGATTAAAAATAAAATCATTTTCTTTGATTTCATCTAAAAGCGGAGCTAAATTAAGATTAACGCCTAAATCTTTTAATTCTTTTCCTCTGTTAAATCCAACCTGATATGCTTTTTCTCTTGTTTTAATATCTTTTTGTGCTGTGTTCTCTTCTAAAAAACCTATTCTATTAACTACGCCTCCCTCTTGGTCAATCGCGATAAGCAAAGGTAGGCCAGTATCTTCTTT
>JAHIEL010000028.1 GCA_018901715.1 Patescibacteria group bacterium | reverse complement strand
TGAGATATTCAATATCACCTTTGAGCCAAACATTAGTTTCTATTTCTTCATTAATAAGGTCTGCTGAAACAAGCGTGAGCTTGCCTGCCAACCCTCCCTCAATCCAAACATTGTCTTCTATAAACGCTAATCCGCAATCATCAATGGCATAATATTCAGGTGCGCTTTCTTGGCTAATAATTGAATATTCCCAAAAATTACCCAGTTCTTCATTGTATGCCCACACTCTACTTAATGCTAAAATTTTCCTCACAATCAACTGTCTACTATTAAGCATAACATGATAACCTAATTTTCCAGAAGGGGGGAGATACAAGCCCTTGTCTTCATCTTTAGTAAATCCCTTAATTTGATTTAAATTCACTGTTATTCCTTCAAAATCAAAATGGTTTGCGTTAACTACAAAAAGGTCCTCTTGACCATTGGCAGTGGTAAAAACTCCCGGGCAAACACAGCCCCTACCCGAAATATAATTACATTCACTCGGGCAAGGAGAGCATCCGTAAGAACTAGTGCAAATCCATTCACTCTGCTCAGAGCTGACTAAAGAATTATTCTCTCCATCCATCCTAATTCCGCCATTGGAATGGTATGGTCCGGTAATCACTCTATCAGAACCAGCCCAAACATTATAGTTTAATATATATGAATAATCAGCTACTGATGGTTTTATATATCTTAACTTCACCTTTCTTTTAGAATTAGGAAAATCATTAGTCCATGCCTCTGCTGTTACTGTTACAGCAGTAGTAATACCACATGGCCTTACCTCTTCTACAGCCAGAGTATATCCCCCAATAACTCCTACTCCAGGCAAATCAAATTCATACTCGCATTCTTCACATTCAGAACAATCAGACAACGGACAACCAAGCTCATCGCCTGCTAAAAGCCCTTGGCTTTGGTGAATTAAATACCAACGATACCTATTAAGTCCTGCCTCTGCAATATACAGCGCCTGTTCACTGGCTACTTCATATTTTGAAATTCTCATTTGTGAAAGTATAAAGCCAAGCAAAGCAGTTAAAAGAATCGCAAAGATAACAGCGAAAACCAGGATATATGTGATGATAAAGCCATTTTCTTTGTTGTGAAACATAACTTTTTACTAGTAGATTTTGCAACGAGGCCCGTCCTCGTTGCGAAATTATTCCTCTTTTTTTAAATTTCTCAATTGAACACTAGTTTGTAAACGATAATACTCTGGCGACTTGCTTGGGTCTACATTTATTAATAAAGAAATTTCCATTAGTTGGGTTTGTTCAATTCTTTGAACAGGATTTTCAATCAATTGACCGTCTTTATCAAAATATTGGAAAATATAATCCTGAAGACCTGCTGCAACATTTTCAACATAATGGGAAATGACCACTATTTCCTCCTGCTCGCTCGGATATTCCACTGGATTGTTGCCCTGTGGTTGGATAACTCCTTTTTTAAAATCTCTATCCTGTCCCGGCCCTTCTTCTATCCATGTTAAATCAAACTTTACTTTAATAGAATGATTCCCTTCCTGCCAATCGCATATAGGATCTACGGAATAAGAAGAATCAGCAATAAAGGTTAAATAATTATCATTTGCATATTCAGACACATCAAAAATAGTTATATCCTGCCATTCCCCAGGACAATCGCTGCATTCGCCCTCATTAAGACACATTGTATCCATTTTAGTCCCGTCAACAAAAACATCCACGATTTCTAAACTAGGCCAGCCCAAATCTCCTTCTACTCCAACTTGAACTTGAACTTGTTCTGCCTCGCCAGTTAAAAAATCAGAAAAATTAACAGAACAAGAGCCACCCCTTGAAAAACTTGCACACTCCTGATTCTGTTCTCCGCTGGAGCTAGTGCCTAAAAAATATCGCACTCTTTCTGTTTCCCCGTCTCTATCAATATCACTATAAAAAATAAATTCTGTTGCTGAGGCCTTCTCAATTACAAAAGAACCATCTTCTCCGATGTTAGCTGCCCTTACTTCTCTTAATATCACCTTTATCCCTCTTCTAGCTTCTGCTATTGATTCAGCAGCTTGCCAGGTAAAATGGTAAGTCCTATATATGTGCGATATGGCGCTAAAAAGCGCGACAGTAATAATCCCAAAAATAGCAATAGCTATTAATGTCTCTAATAAAGTAATCCCTTTGTTCTTATGTCTCTTAATCATATTTATTCAATCCTTTCAAGATTGATATATTGGTTTTCTGACAACCAAATTTCTAAATCATATCCTTGTTCCTGATAATTCTCTGCTCTAACTTCTAAACGATAATCTCCAGCTCCTTGTAAAAGCAGAAATAAGCCGTCTCCCAAAAGATTCGTGGTCTGAAATTCATTATAGCCCAAACTATTTGAACTCAATTCCAGCTCAGCTCCTGATATCAAACTATCTGTTTCAGCATCTTTTACTTTAACAAACAAAGAATCTCCGCTTTCCAAATAAATTAAACTTGTTGTTGCTTCGCCTGGCGCCACTCTTACAGGCATTTCAATTAATTCAGTATTTAAATCCAATTCCTGTCCAAAACGGCTAAATCCAGAAAGATAATAATTATCTGGGTCAATCGCAGACAATAATTTTTCTCCGCTATCGCTAGTTAAATAATTTTCCGAGTATTTATAAATTGGATCTTCGCTTGCGTTAGTTCCTACTATTTCTTCTCCCCTGATATCAAAATTTACGCTGGATATAGTTGTGTCTTGACTATTTTTATAAGAAATCTGCCACTCATAAAGCACAGGAGTTTTAGATAAGTCGCTTGTAGAAAAATTTCCCTTAACTCTTAATTTTGAATATTCGCTTATTAGAAGAGAAGATAAGTCAACTGGAGAAGAATCAAATCCTAAACTATTGCCAGGCAAATCAATGTTCGGAACTAAGAACCATTCACTGCTTGTAGCATAAAAAATCTGATATTTTATGTCTGTTTCAAGCTCTTCAAAATCAGAAAAACTAAATCTATCCCATTGAATAATAAAAGAAGGGCTTTTCTCGGTTGAGAGCAAATAACCATTTTGCTCATAAACAAGAGGGGATGTGGTGGCTAAAATGACTGACCTTTCCATTCGTTTTAAGCGCTCAATTTCTTCAATTTTTGAATCATCAAAAAATCCGTCAAAAAACCTGTCCCCACTGCCAGAAGCTACGGTGCGGATATTAAGCCCGCTCAATTCATCAATGGTTAATGTTAGGGGATAAAGAGCGCCTTGGCTAATTGTAGGATTCTTCCGAAAAGGCGTAGCAATTATTTGAGAATTATAAACATCACCTGATTTAAATGTCTCTGCCCTACTATATCCCTGTTTTTGCACAATAATTTTGTAATCATCAGGCAGAACAGAAGTATCAAGAGTTAAGATGCGAATGCCTGGGGTTTTTATGCTTGTGCCATAACATTGGTCAGTGTTCAAGTCATTATTAATAATTTGAATAGCAGATTCTGGACAAGGTGATAATTGATCTGGAGAAAATATTTCAATCAGTTCCCCAAGCCCTGAACTTACAACAATTTTCAAGGCACCCTTTCCTTCCCCTGTTTCCATGCTTTTTGAAGCAACAATAGTGCTTAGAAAAATTTCTCCACCCCAGGCATCTAGCCAAGAGACAATCACTTTTACTTTTTTATAGTCATCTGGAGCCATGTCTGCTTCTATAATATTCCCATCACAGTCAAAGCCCTCTATTGTGCCATCAAAACAATCATCATATGTTTCAACTATGGTCTGGATATTATAGGAGATATTATTTAAAACAACCGCCTCCTGACTGGTTTCAATATCTTCAAACCTTAGCCCCCTAATTTGTTCAATCCTTTGACTAGCAGCATAAACTGCCTGAATTTTTATCTTTGTTTGAGAAGTTACTTTAATAGCTAATTGAAATCCCCCGAAAATACCTAAAAAAACAATTGCTGTTAAAAAAACAGCAATCAAGACCTCTATTAGCGTAAATCCTGTTTGTCTTTTATTGATATTTCTATTTTTAAAATCCCTATGCATATGATTTTTTTCTTTTTTCTTTTCTTTTTTCTTTTTCTTCTTTAATGATCAATTATCAGTGATCAGTGATCAGTCCCCCACACCGCTCCCGCCCTCTCCAGCAGGGAGGACGGGAGCGTCTTTGATCAATAGGCGTAGATGTCAAACATCTACGCCTAGATCCCCTGCATTATAGAATAAATTGGCTGAACAAAAGAAACAGCAAACAACGCTACTGCTCCACCGATTAAAAGTAAAAGCAAGGGCTCAATAATGGTTGATAAATTTTTTGTTCTATTATCAACATCTTCTTCTAAAAAACTAGCTAATTTCTCAAGCATTTCTGAAGTTTGTCCTGTCTCTTCTCCAACTTGCAACATCTGAATAAATAAAGGAGAGTACAAATCTGTATATTCAGCCATTACTATAGACATCTTCTCTCCCTTTTCTACCTTTTTGGCAGTACTTTGGAGCGCAGCCTTATAAAAAACATTATTCACAGAATCAGCAGCTATATTAATTGCTAAAATTATTGGCACCCCTCCTTTAACCAATGCGCTCAAAGATAAAGCAGTGTAGGCAGAATTAATTTTTTTTACTAAAGGAGACAAGATGGGAATTCTCAAAACTGTTCTATCAATTGCTTTTTTCCCTTTCTTGCTTTTAGTGAAAAAATAAGAAAATAAAAATAAAAATATCATACCTAAAATTAAAAGATACCATTTTTCAGCAAGGACATTACTTATTGCTATAACCGCCTTTGTTATAGCTGGTAATTCAATCTCTAATTCATCAAAGGTCTTGCTTATCTGTGGCACAACCTTAATCATCATAACAATACCTATTAAAATCATTGCTGAAAGAATAACTGCAGGATACATCATCGCACCCCTTACACTGGAACGAAGGCGATAATTTCTTTCAAGTTGTTGAGCTAAAATACCTAAAACCTTATCCAATTCCCCTGTCTTTTCGCCAACCTTAACCATACTGGCATAAATTTCAGGAAAAATTTTGGGAAATTTAGTTATTGCTTCAGAAAAAGAAGTGCCTTTTAAAATCATTTCTCTCATCTCTTTTAGACAATCTTTAAAGTATTTGCTTTTTGTCTGTTTTGATAAAATTTCAAGTGTTCTGGGCAAAGAAACGCCTGCTGCTACCATCACTTGAAGATTTCGTGTTGCTAAAAGTTTTTCTTTAAGCGCAACATATCTAATTTTGGGTAAATAATTTTTAAATTTGGGCGCGCGACTCTCTATTGTGGCTGATATTAAAAAACAGCCCTCCTGTTTCAATTCTTGGGCTAAGACCTTTCTATTCTCTGCCTGTCTTCTTCCTTTTCTTGTCTCCTTATTTAATGCTTTGGCAGTAAAATTATATAAAGGCATAAATTAATCATTGATAACTGATCATTAATAATTTTTTCTTTTTTCCCCGCCCCCGCCCTCTCCAGTAGGGAGGACGGGGGCGGTGGCGGGGAATCAGTGATTAGTTATTTTTTTCTTTCTTTCGTTTCTTTAATGATTAATGATCAATGATTTTTATTCTCTGGTGACCCTTAAAACCTCCTCAATCGTTGTAATGCCCTGCGCTGCTTTTATTAAACCATCCTCTATCATTGTTCTCATTCCATCTTTCTTCGCCCTATCCTCAATCCGAGAAGTAAAAACCTCTTCAGTTATCAATCCCTTAATTGTCTCTGTAATAGGCAAGACCTCGTAAATTCCAACCCTGCCCTTATATCCGTCAACAGAGCTCTTACTCTTTTTTGCTTTATAAAACATTGCTTTTTCTAAAACTTGGCCTGATTTTAAAAGTTTTTCCTGCCTTAATGCTTTTAATAATCTTTCTTGAGAACAAAAATGAGACAAATTTTTAATATCAGCATCTTTTAATTCATACTCTTCTTTTTTGTCGCATAACCGTCGGACTAATCGCTGAGCGATTATTAGATTCAAGGTGGAAGCAATTAAAAATGGTTCTACTTTCATATCAATCAACCGTGGGATAGCTCCAGCTGCGCTATTGGTATGAAGAGTTGACAAGACCAAGTGTCCGGTTAATGAGGCGTTCACTGCTAATGAAGCGGTTTCTTTATCCCTTATCTCCCCAACCATAATAATATCTGGATCTTGGCGAAGTAGAGACCTTAAACCATTAGAAAAAGTTAAACCAATCTTTGGATTAACTTGCGTTTGATTAACCCTTGGAATATGGTATTCAACTGGATCTTCAACTGTACAAATATTTACTTCCGGCGTATTTAAAAGTTCAAGTATAGAATAAAGAGTAGTTGTCTTGCCTGAACCAGTAGGGCCAGTAATCAAAATCATACCTGTAGGTCGTTTTATTGCTCTAATCACTCCTTCTAGGGCATCGCTAGAAAGTCCCAATTCCTCTAAACCATAACCTTTTGCTCCTTCTGCTAAAAGCCGCATTACAACTTTTTCTCCGTCTATTACAGGAAGAATTGAAACTCTTACTGAAAACTTTTCTTCGTCTTTTTTAAATCTAAATCTTCCATCTTGTGGCAAACGATTCTCATCTAATTTCAAATTTGCCAAAACTTTAATCCTAGCAACAATGCCAGAAGCAACCTGTTTGGGTAAAGTCATAGCATCGCGCAAAATACCATCTACCCTATAGCGAACAACTATCTCTCTTTCACTCGGCTCAATGTGAATATCAGACGCCCTATCCATTGCCGCATGCTTTAATAAGGTATCAACAATCCTTATCACTGGAATTTTCTTAGCAACATTTTCCAAAGATTCCTTCTTGGTCTTTGATTTCCCCGTGCTTCCAATGGACTCAATACCATTTGCCTCTTTTTTAATAAAATCTTTGAACTCTGCTTTTAAGGTCTTGCGATATTGAGCTAAAAGATTCTTAACGCCTGATTCAGTGGTCAAGCGGGGGAGTATCTTAAGATTTGATTTTCTTTTAATAAAATCTATTGTTTGTAAGTCCTCTGGGTCAAGCATAGCTACTTCCAACGAGGTCTTATCTTTTTTAAAAGCCACTATATTGTGAGAAGAAGCGATTGCTTCGGGAATAATTTCTAAAACCTCATGCCCAACTGTAAGATTGTCTAAATTGATAAAAGGAATGCCGGCAATATACGCTTTTAAGCGAACTAAGTCGTCTTCAGCTATTAATTTTTCCAAAAGCAAAATATCCTCTATTGGTTTTTCTGAATTTTTCGCCTTTTTCTCTGACGCCTTAAACTGGCGCGCAGAAATAAAGCCAGCGTCTAAAAGAAATTTTTTGAGTTTTATTGGATCAATGTTCATAAATATTTATAATTCCTACAATCCATTCCATCTGCTCTATAATTAAGAATCTTTATCTGTCTCCCATGGCTTTTTTAACTTTTGCCACAACATCTTCTAAACTATAATTTGCCTTAACAAGGTATGTTGTAGCTCCAAGTTCCAAAGCCCGCTCCACTTCTCCGACATTCTCAAGATTGGTCAAAATAATTACTGGAGTTTCTTTTATATCTTTGTCCTTCCTGATTCTTTCCAAAACATCTAAACCATGAAGCTTGGGGAGAATAAGATCTAAAAGAATTAAATCTGGTTTTCCGCTTTTTGCTAAGCGTAGGCCATCTTCTCCGTCTAACGCTGCCTGAACATCATAGCCCTTGTTTCTCAACGACTCGCCCAATGTCTTTTGTATTGCTGCCTCGTCCTCAATAAATAAAATCTTTTTCATAATTTTTAATATAACTGTTAAATATTGAAGATTGTAAAACAATCAACAAATAATCATCAGCTATTAGTTATTTATTAACTTCTCGCTGGAAGGGAAAAATTAAATATGCTTCCTTTTCCCTCTTGTGAAACGAACCAAATTTTGCCATTCGTACCGTCTAAAATAAGCTTAACAATAAAAAGCCCTAAACCAGTGCCATTGACTTCTGCGTAAACAGCATTTCTAGCTCTAAAAAATTTTTCAAAAATATATTTTTGGTCTTCTTTGGGAATGCCCATGCCCTTATCCTTAATAGTAAAAACAACTCTATCTTTTTGGCATTTGAGTATTATTTCAATCTTTTTAGATCCTTGGCTGTAATGAATAGCATTACCTATAAGATTTTCTAAAACAATTTTTGTTAAGGGATAACTGGCGAAGACATTTGGCAAATCTTCTGGCGAAGAAAATTCAACCTTCATATTGTTTGCTTCAAGAAAGTGCTTATGCTCGTTAATCACTTCTTTAACTAAATCTTCTAAAACAAAACTTGCTTTTTTGCTGTCTAATTTTCCGTCTTTCAATCTTGTGATGGTAAGCAAGTCATCAATGAGCCCTTCCATTCTATTTCCATTTTCCCTTATAATATCAAAATAATCTGTCTTCTCTGCTTGATCTGAATCCTGAAACTCTTTTGAAAGCAAAAATTGAGTAGCCCACCTTAAATTGGTTAAAGGAGCTCTCAATTGATGAGAAACAATATTAACAAACTCTGTTTTCATCCTATTCGCCTCTGCCAAATTTTCAAAACTATGAGTGATAATAAAAGCAATGACCAAAAGCATCATTGCTACTAATATGACAACTAATGCAACCATTCTTGGGTCAAAAATATATCTCTCGCCAATTGCATAGAATACAACACTGGCGACCATTATAAATAAGCCCATAATAGTAAAGAGAAATTGAGGGCACTGCCACAACGGTATTTTGTATTTCCTACATTGAGCAAAAATATTAATTTGAGATAAATTAAAAGCCATAAAAATTTTAATTACTTGCTTTAATTTTAACACAAGTAAAACAAAAGAGAAAAGTGCAAAACTCTATACAAAACAGGAAATTTGCAGTACAATAAGATTTATTGTGGGGCATAGTGTCCCGATCCCGACTTTAGTCGAGGATCGAGGATCCTCGATTGCAAGGCAATCGGGATATAAGCACAGAAGTTTTTACGGGAGATAGTGCATTTTCGTCGGGGCATAGTGCAATGGCAGCACGAGTCTTTTGGGAAGATTTAATCCCAGTTCGAGTCTGGGTGCCCCGAAAGTTTATATTGAAGCCCACTACAAGCGGGCGAGGTGCGGGTGTAGCTTAATGGTAGAGCTTCTGGTTTCCAACCAGACTACGAGGGTTCGATTCCCTTCACCCGCTCCGAATTGCAGATTGCGATTTTATGACTTTTATGGCAAAATAATGGTAATGAAGTTTAACCAAACACTTTTCTGGGATATTGATCCTAAAACAATAGATAAAAAAAAGCATTCTCAATACATAATTGAGCGTATTTTAGAATTTGGTTCAGATAAAAATGTGAAATGGCTCTTCAATACCTATAATACTGATTTATTAAAAAAGGTAGTAAAACAATCGCGCTCTTTAAGTCCTAAAACAAAGTCTTTATGGAATCTAATTCTAAACAACAAATAAATTGGCAGACCAATGTCTTGCCAAAAGAAACTCAAAAAGCTCTTGAATTTTTTAAGAATCAAAAATGGCTTAAAAATTCAGAATGGTATTTGGCTGGAGGAACAGGGCTTGCTCTTCAAGCAGGTCATCGAAGTTCAGTTGACTTAGATTTCTTTACTTTAAAGAAAAATATCAACAATAATATGCTTTTGCTTAAATTTCCTAAAGAATGGAAAACTACTGTGAGCGAACAAGGAACTATTTATGGTGAAATTTATAAGGCCAAAGTAAGTTTTATTGTTTATCCTTTTTTTATCCCAAAATTGCCTTTGCTTAAACTTAACAATATAAAAGTTCTGCAATCTAAAGAAATCGCTTTAATGAAAATTATTACTATTAGTCAACGGGGCAAGAAAAGAGATTTCTTTGACTTATATTGGTGCTGTTTGAATATTGCTCCATTGAAAGAATTAATTTTGTCCTTAAAAGAGCAATATCCATCAATAGCTCATAATTATCATCATATTCTCAAAAGTTTAGTTTATTTTGACGATGCTGATAACGACCCTTTGCCTAGAATATTGTTTGATGCTGATTGGCATTCTGTTAAAAAATTTTTCAGACAAGAAGTTTTAAAGATTACAAAAGAAATTTTAAAAATTCATTAGAGAGAATATAAGAATAGTTAGAATTATCTCTAAAATAAGCTCTAAGGTACTTCATCGCACAGCTCATAAAATATAAGTTTCAACCAAAAACCACCCTTCCGGGTGGTTTTTGGGTTGTAAAAAAAGATTGATTTACTTAACCATATCCTTTAATGCCTTTCCTGCTTTAAATCTAGGAACAGTGGTAGCAGGAATTTTAAGAGAAGCGCCTGTCTGTGGGTTTCTGCCAACTCTAGCTTTCCTCTTGGAAACTAAAAATTTTCCGAAACCAGTAAGCACTACTTCCTGGCCTTTTGACAACGCCTTTCCAATTTCATCTAAAGTAACATTTAAGGACTCACCAGCAGCTGCCTTTGAAAGGCCTGTCTTCTGGGCAATAACTTCAACAAGATCTTGTTTTGTCATAATTTTTGATAGTAATTATTTTTTCTCGACCTTTAATTTTTTCTAAATTAAGTTATCTAGCATATTCTATCACTCTTTTCTCCCTTATGACAATAACTTTTATTTCTCCAGGATAGTTTAACTCTTCAGCAACTCTCTTAGAAATTTCTTTAGCTAATTTATGAGCTGTAATATCATCTACCTCTTCTGGACTCACGAAAACCCTCAATTCCCTTCCTGCTTGAATAGCATATGCTTTCTGTACTCCTTCAAAAGAAGTTGCTACATTCTCTAAGTCCTCTAATCGCTTCAAATAATTTTCTAAAGTATCTTTTCTAGCGCCTGGTCTTGCTCCTGATATTTGATCAGCGGTTTGGACGATTCTAGATTCAAGTGTGGAATAAGGATATTCCTCGTGATGCGACTTCATGGCTTCAACTATCTCCTGCTCAACAGCAAATTTTTCTAAAATCTTAATTCCAATATCCACATGAGAGCCCTGAACCTGATGATCTACTGCTTTACCAATATCGTGTAAAAGTCCGGCTTTTTTTGCCACTTTTACATTGGCTCCTATTTCTTCAGCCAACATTCCGCTTAAAAGTGAGACCTCTATTGAATGAAGTAAAACATTCTGTCCAAAACTAGTTCTAAAACGGAGTCGGCCTAATAATTCTATCATTCTGGGCGGTAAATCAAGAACTCCTGTTTCATAAACTGCGGTTTCTCCAGCTTTTTTGGCCTTTTCTATGGCTTCTTCTTCCATTTTTTTCACTATTTCCTCAATCCTAGCCGGTTGAATGCGACCATCTTCTATCAATCTTTCCATTGATGTCTGCGCCACATACCTTCTAAAAGGATTAAAACTAGAAATAGTGATAACTTCTGGCGTCTCGTCAACTAAAACCTCTACTCCAGTGGCCTTTTCAAAGGCCTTAATATTGCGCCCCTCTTTTCCAATAATTCTTCCCTTTATTTTGTCAGAGGGCAATGTCACGGTTGTCGTGGTTGTATCTTGAGCTTGAGGCAAAGCATACCTCTGGATTGCTAAAGCAATCATTTCTTTTGCTTTATCATCTATTTTATCCTGTCCTTGCTGTTCTAATTTTATCATTTTCTCAAAAATATCTTTCTCGCAATCTTTTTCCACCTTTTCAAGTAATACTTCCTTTGCTTGTTCTTTGCCTAACCCTGCAATCTTTTCCAGCTTGTCAATTTCCTGCCTTATAAGTTGGTTGAGATTTTCCTTTAAATCCTTTATTTCATCTGCTTTCTTAAAAATCTCCTTGCGCTCTGCTTCTAAATCGCTTAATCCTTGCTGTAGGCCTGATTCTTTTTTCAGGAGAAGCTTTTCTGTCTTCAACACCTCTGCTGTTCTTTCCCTTTCTTCCTGTCTTGCTTTTTCCAATATTTGTGAAGCATTCTGTCTTGCGCTAGCAACTAAACTTTCTGACTCTTGTTTCGCTTGTCCAACCCTTTTCTCAATTCTTTCCTCTAAAGTTCCAATCTGTTTTTTCGCAAATGACTGCCTGGCAAAATAGCCCAAGATTGAACCCAATCCAACCCCTATAACACCTATAATCAAATAGGCAAATTGGGTAATCATATTTCTTTTTGGAAAACTGCCAAATCATAATTGATGAAATTAACTGAATTCCAATCTTAATTACTTAAACTATATTTAACTTTAGCAAACTTTAGCTAAAAGTAAAGGATTTTAGATGTTTTACTATTTTTGAACCTCTTTTTTTGATTGAATAACTGTATCAACAATTCCGTAATCCTTAGCATCTATTGCAGAAAGATAAAAATCTCTATCAGTATCTCCTGTGACCTTTTCCAGGTCTTGCCCAGTATGGTCTGCTAAAATTTTATTGATTTTATCTCTTAGCTTTATTATCTGCTTCGCAGTAATCTCAATTGCAGCCGCCTCTCCGCTCACTCCGCCTGCTACCTGGTGAAGTAGAATCTCGCTATTGGGCAAGGCAAACCTCTTTCCCTTATCTCCAGCTGCTAAAAGCACTGCTGCCATAGAGGCAGCCATTCCAATGCAAACTGTAGAAATAGGGGAGGCGATATGCTGCATTGTATCATAAATTGCAAGTCCAGAAGTGACAGAGCCGCCAGGGCTATTGATATAAAGCTTTATCTCCTTTTTCGGATCTTTGCTGGATAAAAATAAAATTTGGGCAATAATAGAATTAGCCATTTGGTCGTTAATAGGACCAGCTAAAAATATAATTCTATCTTCTAAAAGGCGAGAATAAATATCGTAAGCTCGCTCTCTTTGGCCCTTTTTTTCAATAACGGTTGGAATAAGAGTCATATATTTTATTATGGCTTAATTATTTTGCTTATTAATGTAAAGGACTCTAAAAGTTGTAGCGTTTTCTCCTGTTCTATCCTTTCCTCAAAATAAGAGCTCAAGCTAATGTCGTCAATTTCTTCCTGATTCTTGTCTTTTGAAAAATTTGCCTTAAATAAATCTACTTCTTTTTTAATCTCGTCTTGCGTTGCTTTAATATTTTCTTTTTCTTGAATCTCTTTTAAAAGCAATGCCCTTTTAATTCTATTTTTAATATCTTTTTTTAAGTCCTGCTCCAATTCCTGCTCGGTCTTATTAATCTTTTTCAAATAATCCTCAAAAGTCATTTCCATTGCTTGAGAAATATTGCTCTTAATATTCTCAATAGTTTTTCTAAACTCTGTTTCAATCAATGGCTCTGGCACTTTAAAATCCGCTTTTTCAACAATTTTCATTAATATCTCATTTCTTACTCTCTGTTTTTCAATCATTTCTTTTTGTAATTTCAAATCTTTTTGCAATATTTTTTTCAGTTCTTCTGGATTATCAAAGTTAATCTGCTTTATCTGCTCTTCAGGTATTTTATCCTTCATCTCTTTAAGTTGTTTATAAGCATTTTCTATATCCTCTTTTCCAACAAAGACCTCTTTTCTCTCAACTTGCTTAGCAATTTCTTTGTAGTCAGGCAAATCAATCTTGGCTAAAACAGCAATTTTTGCCTTAAATTCAAAATCGTTTTTAGGTGCTAATTTTAAAACCTGAATTTCAGGCATACCAAGCGGTTCTAAATTATTTTCTTTTATAATCTTAGGATAAACCTCTTTTAGTGCTTTATCGGCTGCGTCTGCGAGCAATTTCTGCCCATCTATCTTAGAAAGAGCTGTTTCTCTTGGCGCTTGTCCTTTTCTAAAACCCTTAACTTCTATTTCCTTGATTGCATTATCTTCGCTCTGTTTAACAAATTTTTCAAACTCGCCAAAAGGAAGATTAACTTTTATCTCCTTTTCTGTGTCATTAATATCGGTTATTGTTGTTTCCATAATCTTCACAATTATTTATTCTTTTCGCCCCGATTTTCCCGTCCTCTTTCCGCCCCCGAGGACAGATAATCTAGCTTATCATAATATCTAACAAAATGCACGGCTCCGCTCGGTTCTAGCCATTAAAATAGAATTCTAAACTATCTCCCGAGGCGCACGAGGGGATACGGTAGAGGAACCGAAGTGAGCAATAGCTTTTTTATAGAATTTTTGTTATAATAAAAATATATTGAAGCTTGGTCTCTAAGTGTCTTTCATTACTAAACCTGTATTTAAATAATAATTAAAAACAAAAAATGAAAAAAGGGTTAAAATTTGCTAAAAAGCAATTAGAGGATTTATATTGGAATAAAGGACTGTCACTTAGAGAAATAGGTGAAAAATTCCATTGCAATGATACAAATATATTATACTGGCTGAAAAAATTTAAGATAAAGAGGCGACCTGCTTACAGAAAAAAAATAGAAATACCTAAAAATATTTTAAAAGATCTCTACTGGAATAAAAATTTGTCCTCTAGGGAAATAGCAAAAATGTTTGGCATAAAACATGGCAGAACTATTCTAAAAAAGCTCAATAAATTTGAAATTCCTACAAAAACAGTGTCGCAAGCTTTGACTAAAAAACTCAAGAATCCTTTTTCTGGGCGACTGGAAGAAAAGGCTTATTTCCTTGGATTAAGAGCAGGAGATTTTTATGCTAGATGGATTAGAAAATCAATAAGAATCCAAACTAGCACAACTCATCTTGCCCAAATAAATCTTCTTAAAAATGCCTTTAGAAATTATGGGGAAACATGTATATATTTAGCAAAAAGCAAATCAAGGGAAGACGAGTGGTTTATATATGTTGACTTACATCCCTCTTTTGAGTTCCTTGTAACAAAACCGAATAAAATTCCTGATTGGATATTAAAAGATAAAAAATATTTCTTTCAATTTTTAACAGCTTATATGGACTGCGAAGGAAGTTGGAAGGTCCAGAAAAGTCACCAAAAACATATTCGCTTTATGTTCAAAATTAAAACAGGCGATTTAAAAATCTTAAAACAAATAAAAAAGAAACTAGAAATGCTCAACTATCACGCTTATCTATATTTAGAAAAGGAAAAAGGAACAAAAAGTTCTTATGGATCATATAATCAAGATATATTTGATTTAAGTATAAATCGTAAGGAAGAAATAGTGTCTTTAATAAATAAGTTACTGCCCTTGAGCAAGCACAGTGAGAAAACAAGAAAAATGAATTTCATTCTGAAATACAAAAATAAAAAATGGAATTCTGTAGAAGAACCGTGGAATAAATTAAGAGAAGAAATAAAAAGTGAATTACTGAAAAATCAAGTTTAAAGTAGTGATACAATAATTAATGCTACAATTGACATTAACTTAATTAATATATTAATTGACGGACCACTACAATCTTTCCCAGGGTCTCCCACTGTATCTCCGACAACTGCGGCCTTGTGAGCTTCAGAACCCTTGCCACCAAGATTGCCTGCCTCAATATATTTTTTAGCATTATCCCACGCAGCTCCAGAATTTGCCAGAAACAAAGCTAATAAAAAGCCTGTGGCTAATGCTCCCACTAAAGTGCCAGCTAATGCTTCTTTTCCTAAAGCCAAGCCAACTACAATGGGCGTCAAAACCACTAAAATGCCTGGCACAATCATTCCCTTAAGAGCTCTTTTAGTAGTCAAGTCCACACAGGCACAGTAATCGGGCTTTTCGGTTCCTGCCATTAAACCAGTTTTTTCTATGAATTGCCTTCTAACTTCTTCCACTACTGCCAAAGCGCCCCGGCTAACCCCTTTCATTGTTAAGGCAGAAAAAAGAAAAGGTAGCATAGCGCCTACGAAAATGCCTGCCAAAAGTTTTGGTTCTAAAAGATTAACAACTGTTAGTCCTGCTTCTTGCGAATAAGTGGCAAGCCAAGCAAG
>JAHIEL010000027.1 GCA_018901715.1 Patescibacteria group bacterium | reverse complement strand
TCCCTGAAAGAATGGTTTTCTATCTGTTGCTTTTTGATTTATCAAAGCATCCAACCCAATACTTATGGTATTTGCAAAACAAACACCATTTGCTATTCCTAAATCAATCTGCCTAGTATGCCCATCTTTAATGACACTAAGCGCTTCTCCTGTCTCCCAAGGAATACCTAATGTTGAAGCAACATCATTGCCCGTGCCAGCAGGGATAACACCGATTGCGATATGCGAATCGCTAAGATCTAGCCCATTCACAGCTTGATTGATGCTTCCATCGCCACCGCGCACAACAATCGTATTGCATCCATTCTTTTGGGCTTCTCTTGCAAGATTACTGATATTGCTTTCTCCTTCTGCTTCGGAAAAAACAATTGCAACTCTCCCAAAAAACCCTCTGATCTGCTTAATTAGCTTATCTCGTTGCTTCAGATTCAGCCAATTCCCTGCCATCGGATTTATTATGAAGAGCATCTTCCCTGTCTCCATTTTTCTCACCTTCTTGTAAAAGGACTTTTAGAACATATTTTTAACTTACTCTTTTTTATGCAAAAATGCAATAAAAAAAGATAGTCAAACAAAAAAACGCCTTTTGCGTTTTTTGTATGCGGGCCCGATGGGATTTGAACCCACGATCTTCTCCGTGACAGGGAGACGAAGACAACCAGACTCTTCTACGGGCCCCTATAATATTTGATGGGCTTTAATAAATATATTGTATTTTCTTTCTAAAAACAACTCTTTAGAAACATCTTGATACATGAAATCAGATAATGCAAATCCATCTCTGCGACTGAAGACTAGGGCATATCCTCTTTGCTTTTCGTTAATAAATCCCCCTTCAACATAATTCTTCAAACAATAATGAAGTTCTTCAAGAAAATGCTTGTTTCCTGATACAAAATATACTTGGAAGTACCAATAAAATTTATTTCTATCTTTTCTCCAATGTCTTCCTAAATAAACACCACCATCTCCGTCAAAATATCCTCTTATAAAATGCCTTAGAAATTGACTGGGGATATTAGAAGGAAATTTGATAATCAGACTCTTTCTCTCAATAACACCAAATCCTGCGAGATCTTCTACTGTATCTTTGCTACCGATCTGCAAAACATAACGCGTTTTCCATTTAGAATTTTTAGATTCTTTAACTCCTATCTTATGATTAGAATCAAGAATATCTCTCACTTTTTCTACTAATTCTCTATCCGTCGAAGTTATTCCAAAATATTTAGATCCTCTAGGGTTAATGAATACATAGCCATCAGATATCATAAGCCCCAAGACATATGCCATTTCTTCCGTCCATTTTTTAAAAAAATCTTTGTTAAAATGCCAAGGAAATTCTTTCTTGATTTTGGGCTTTTTATTTTTAAGCAACCAGTCTCGGTGCTTTTCAAGATTTAAATTTGTGAATCTCGCACAAGACTGAGTGGGTACTCCAAAATGATAAAACCACTTCGTCACTGTTGAACGTGGCACATTTATTCTCTTTCCTATTTCTCTATGTTTTAAATTCTTATCCCAATGCAAATCATAAAAAATTTTTGGAATCGACTCCCCAAACTCTTCCTTAATTCTTTGAATTCTCTCTGATTCTTCAAGTCTATACATTATATTATTATACCACAAAATCCAATTTTTCCTACAAATGTACCGGTGGCTGGATTTGAACCAGCGACACGTGGATTATGATTCCACTGCTCTAAACCCCTGAGCTACACCGGCTCGTTAGTAAAATCGATTGTTGCGGGGCCTGGAATTGCACCAGGGTCTGGGGCTTCTTTTGCACCTCTTGTTTCCAAAAGGAATGGACTATACCATCTACCCTGTTGGGCAGTTCCCATTATAGTCTCTGAACCTTTCCCACACATAATCTATGTGCGAGACTTGGATGCTGATTGCCAAATCTTTTCTTTTTTTAAACATTCGCGCTTATCCTTTTGGATTACGCTGTAGTAAGAAAAGCTCTAATGGGTTTCCAGCAATTTAGAGAATTTTTCCATAAGACATTACTGCCTTAGGTCACACTTTTGTATGAGACCCCTGAGATACTACTTCTCTACCCCGCTATGTTAAAGAAATTATGCTTATAATAAACAATTAAAAAGCTGTTGTCAACAGCGATTTTTTGAAAAATTAGCGCCTCTGCCTATATCGCGCCTATTTCTTTAAGCGCGATTTTATATTCTCTTATTATATTATTAGCATTCCTAAAAGTAATGCCCTTATTTGGATGGTCAAGCAAGCGTTCAAGATAATCCTTAATTTTTTCTATCTTCTCAAAATTGCTCAAACTTTTTAATTCTTTTTCTTTCTGGCTCAAGCTTTTATCAAATAATCTATCTGCATCAAGTAAAGCAAGCTTACATTTGAGTTGGTCCTTTGTCTCAAGCTTATCTAGAATTCTTTGCCAGTCAGATATCTCAACTTTTTCTACTTCTTTCTTTTTTGTTTCTATAAAATCTTCTTCATCTTCCTTGGGTTGAGAATGGGATCCTCGCTGGGACTGGGGTAGTTTTTGAGGTTGAGCTTGGATTTCGTCTTTAACTTCTTCTTTCTGCGCAATAACTCCCTCTTTTTCGTCTAGTTCGCCTATTCTTATGCTCTTTAAAAGTTTGCGATTATTTACCCAATCCAAATATAAAAAATTTTTATAACTACTCTTTCTAAAAAGCCAGATAATTAAAATTATGGCAACTAAAGAAATTAAAATTAAAATCAGCTTTACTGGAAGCAATGACCTTTGAAGTCCTGGAGAAATTATATTCTGAAGTATTGTATTACCAAGTCCTATGGAGTCCATATTTTTTCAATAAGATTTGCAACAGCTAAAAGTTTTTTATCTTCTGATGCAGGCGCGATTATCTGCACACCTACTGGTAAGCTGCCAACTTTGCCCACTGGCAAAGAAATACTAGGCAACCCAGCCAAATTGGCTGGCACGGTTAATAAATCCATCATATATAAAGATAAAGGGTCTTCAATTTTCTGCCCGAGCTTAAAAGGCAAGACAGGCGAAGTTGGAGTTAAAACAAAATCTACTTTTTCAAAGGCCTCATTAAAGTCCATCTTTATTTTAGTCCTAACTTTCAAAGCGCGCAAATAATAAGCATCATAATATCCGGAAGATAAGACATAAGTTCCAAGCATTATTCTTCTTTTAATTTCTTTTCCAAAAAACCGACCCCTAGTTTGAAAATATAAATCAATTAAATCTTTAATCCCATCTTCTGAAGAACCGTATTTTATCCCATCGTACCGAGCTAAATTACTAGACAATTCAGCAGGCATTATAATGTAATAGCAAGCCACGCCATATTCCAAATTCGGCATTTCTATTTCCTTTATATTCACTCCCTGTATTTTCAATTTCTCAATCGCTCTATAAGTAATATCTAATACCTGTTTATCAATTCCTTGAGAAAAACATGCCTTAGGCAATCCGACAATCAAGCCATTTAGGGAATTTATTTTCTCTCCTGTTGGAACTTCTATACTAGTTGAATCCATTTCGTCTTTTCCTCTTATAGCATCAAAAATAATTTCTATATCTTCGGTCTTCTTTGCTAATATTCCTATTTGATCCAAGGAAGATGCCATTGCGATTAACCCAAATCTTGAGATAGCTCCATAAGTTGGTTTAAAGCCGACAATGCCACAAAAGGAAGCTGGTAAACGCACAGAACCAGCTGTATCAGAACCGAAAGCAACAGGCGTCATATCCGCTGCCACTGCAGCTGCTGAACCAGAGGAAGAGCCACCAGCCACGAATTCTAAATCATTAGGATTTTTACAGGGACTAAAAGCAGAGTGTTCCCCAGAAGAACCACAGGCAAATTCATCCAAATTGGTTTTACCTAAAATAAAAGCGCCTGCTTGTTTAACTTTTTTAATTACAGTTGCATCGTAGGGTGCTTCATAATTCTCAAGCATTTTAGAGCCAGCAGAACATTTCTGTCCCTTAACTAATATATTATCTTTTACAGCAATAGGGAGTCCGGCTAAAGGCAAGTCATTTTTTTTCTGTGAAAAATTCTTATCTATCTCTTTTGCTTGAGATAAAACTTGTTTTTCATCTATATTAAAAAAGGCGTTAATTTCTTTATCTTTTTTGGCAATATTATTTAAATATTCTTTTGTAATTTCCTCACAAGTAAAATCCTTTTTGCATAGACCCTGAATTATTGCTTTAACAGATAAAAAATTTAAATCCATTATTTTTGAAAAACCGACTTTACTTTTACAAAACCCTCATCTTTTTCTGGTGCCCAATCAACCAAGCTTTTTGATGCGGGCTTTTTTTCCTCTATTGACTCATCTTTTCTTAAAACATTCTTAACCAAGACCGAATGGCCCATTGGTTGAATATCTTTTATATCAACCTCTTTTAATTTATCAATATATCCTAAAATTAAAGAAAGCTCTGCCTGTAATTGCTTGAGCTCCTTGTCTGAAAATTCAATCCTTGCTAATTTAGCAATATGGTTTGTTTCTTTCAAAGAAATCATAAATATATTGCGTAATACAATTTATTATTTTTCGTATGGCTGTTTTGGTGGCTGAAACTCTTCTTTTTCAATTAAAACTTCTTCTAATTCATCTAAGTTTTCAAGAATCATTCCAGCACCCCTTACTACGGCAGTTAAAGGGTCTTCAATAATTTTAGTAGGAATCTTAGTTTCCTTTGTAATTAATTCATCTAATCCCCTAAGCATTGACCCTCCTCCTGCTAAACAAATTCCTCTAGACATTATGTCTGCTACAAGTTCTGGTGGAGTATTCTCAACAGTGTCTTTAATAGTTGAAATTATTTGTTTAATGGACTTATTGATAGCAGTTCTTATATTTGCCTCTCCTACCATAACCTCTTCTGGCAAACCAGTAATTAAATTCCTGCCCCTGATTGGAGTTTCGGTTTTATTCTTCTGATTATCTGTGTTTGCTTTTGTTTTATAAGCAGAGCCAATTTTGATTTTTACTTTTTCGGCAGTTCTTGTGCCAATTAATAAACGATACTCTTCCTGACAAAAATCTATAATATCTGTATCAAGTTTATCGCCTGCAACTTTTAAGCTTTTTGCTAATACTATCCCGCCGAGAGAAATTACAGCAATATCAGTAGTGCCTCCGCCTATATCTACAATAAAATTTCCACCTGCTTCTTGAATTGGCATTCTCGCACCTATGGCAGCTGCTATTGGCTGTTCCACTAAATATGCTTTTCCCGCTCCAGCATTAAGTGCAGCATCTCTTACTGATTTTTTTTCTACTTCAGTCAACCCGCAAGGGATACCGATAATAACTCTTGGTCTTGGAAAAATAGTTTTTCTTTTGTATGCCTTTTCAATAAAATATTTAAGCATTTGCTCTGCTACTTCAAAATCAGAAATAACGCCATTGACCAATGGCCGACTGGCTGTTATGTGCATTGGGGTTCTACCAACCATTTTCTTTGCCTCCTCTCCTATTGCTAAAACCTGCCCTGTTTTCTGATTGATAGCTACTACAGATGGCTCTGTTGCTATAATGCCCTCGCCCTTGATATAAACAAGCGTGGTTGCAGTGCCAAGATCAATGGCTATATCTTTGCCAAAATTAGAAAGCCCAAAACTAGAAAATATTTTAAACATAAAAATTAAAATTCATTGCGTCCTTAATTTTAATAAGCTGAGATTTTTTTCCATCTCTTTGCTCAATCTCAACACTGTCTTTCTCTAAAGTTTTCTTGCTTATGATAATTTTAAAAGGAATGCCGAGCAAATCTGATTCAGCGAATTTCTCTCCTGTGCTCACATTCCTGCGGTCATCGTATATTACCCTCTTTATTTTTTCCTGTCCATTGTCATAAAGTTTTTTTGCTGTTTTTTCCACCTTGTTATCATTTATTTCTACTGGAACAATATGAACTAAAAACGGAGCAACTTCTTTTGGCCATATAATACCCTTATCATCATTGTGAACCTCAACAATAGTTGATATTAAGCGGCCAACCCCAATGCCATAAGAAGCCATTATAACAAATTTTTCTTTTCCTAACTCATCCTTAAATTTTAAATCAAATGATTTAGAATATTTGTCGCCCAAAGGAAAAATATTTCCCACTTCAATGCCTCTTTCTTTTTTAAGCAATGATTTACATTCTGGGCACTTATCTCCATCGTTATATTCAAAAATTTCCTTATTCTTAGCAAAACCACACTTTTCACAATAAATAATACTATCCTCCCCTATTGGGGTTATTGCTTGAAACTCATCTGTAAAATCATTTGTAAAGCCCTCGCCAGATGCCTTTACTCTCAACACTTTTAACCCACATCTCTTGAAAATTTTAAAATATGCTTTAGCAACTTTTTCATAATATTTTTCAAAATCAGCTTGATCAGCGTGGAAACTATATAAATCTTTCATTATAAATTCGCGAGTTCTTAAAAGTCCGCCAGTATATCTTATTTCATTCCTAAACTTACTTTGAATCTGAAATAAAGCAAAAGGCAGGTCTTTATAAGAAGCTACCCTACTACTAGCCAGTTGTGATATCACTTCTTCGTGTGTAGAACCCAAAGCAAAGTCCTTTTTGTGGCTATCTTTAAGTTTAAACAATGGGGGTTTCATTTTATCCCAACGGTCTGATTTCTGCCAAACACTCCTCGGATGCATAGCTGGAAGAAAAACCTCCTGACCTCCCAAAGCGCTCATCTCTTGTCTAATAATATTTGAAATATTCTGATGCACCATCCAGCCCAATGGCAAAAAACTATAAATACCTGAACCCAATTGGTCAATAAAGTCGCCCCTGTAAAGAAGTTTATGCGAAATAGCTGTTGCTTCTTTTGGCGCTAATTTTTTAGTTTTATAGAAAAGCTTTGATTGAAGCATGGGTTTTTATGAATTACGAATTTGGTGAGTGTAGATGTCAAACATCTACACAGACATTTTCTGCCGAGAACACTTCTCGGCGGATTTCATATCTTAAGATGCATCACGCAGGCCGAGGGCGAGCAGCGATTTCCTCGCAGGGGAAATCGACTGCGTCAACTTAAAACAAGATATCTGAGCGGGATTACTAACCAAGGAATTAAAACAAAATATCTTTAAACTGAACTATATCTTTATATGTAACCAAAAATAATAATGCCAATAGAAGATAAAAGCCAATTAGATTAATCATTCTCTCTAATTTTGGAGGTGCCTGTTTGTTAAAAACTACTTCATATAAAACAAACATCAATCTCCCGCCGTCAGCAGCTGGGATTGGCAGAATATTCATAATTCCAAGTGCTAAAGAGATTATAGCAACTAAATTTATAATCTGCCAGAATCCTCCAGCCATAGTCAGTTTAGTAAAAGCAAGAATACCCACAGGGCCTGCTACTGATTGAGAAACATAGCTAATATCTTTCTCCTGAACAGAGGTTTTTATAAGATACCCTAAAACTGAAAATGAGAGATGAGAGAGATTAGCAGTGTGTGTAATGCCGGAAAAAATCTTCCCGCTCCCCTTATAGCTTAAACGACTAACAACGGCAATTCCTGCTCCCAGCGCTCCCTCATTTTCTGGTGGATTTTCCCTTGGTATAACTATCACTTCCCTACTCTCTTTTGTCTTTAAATTTTCAAGAGAAAGAATTACCTCTTCTCCTTGTCTTTCTTTTATTAAAGAAATAAAATTATTAGCATCATCTACTTCTTTACCATTTAAAGATAAAATTAAGTCGTATGGTTCCAGCCCAACTTCTTGCGCTGGACTTTGGTCTGAAATAGATGAAACCACGATATGATTTTCTTGTTCTCCAAAAGGAAATTCATAGTCAAATAATTGACTCTGAAAACTTTCAAATCCATTAAAGCCGAGAAAACAATAAAACAAAAGAATCGCGACCAAAATATTTACCAGCACTCCGCTAACAAGAATCATTGCTTTAACTCTGGGC
>JAHIEL010000026.1 GCA_018901715.1 Patescibacteria group bacterium | reverse complement strand
GAGATTTCCAGCTTGGCTCATCCGGTTTCTTCGCTTTCCACAAAACAAAGTCGCTTGCCTTGTCTCTTTCATATTTGTCTGTTTCAATTCTTGTGCCTGTTTTTGCTTTGTTTATTTTAATCTTAGAAAGTTTGCCATAATCTTTGAATTTTGAAATATCAAAATACACAGAACCGTTATTTTCATAAGCAAAGCCGGACTTTTCAAGTTTTTTAATAAATCCAATTATTTCCCCTATATTATCAGAGACCTTGGGATAAACATCAGCTGGTTTTATGCCTAATCTTTTTTTGTCTTGCAGAAATTGTCTTGTGTGTTTTGTAGATAGAGAAATAATATCTGTATTTTCCTTTTTTGCCTGTTTTATTATGTCATCATGCACATCAGTTATATTCATCACATATTTAACTTTAAATCCTTTGTATTCTAAATATCTCCTAATAATATCAAAAGCAATATATGTGCGGGCGTGCCCAATATGTCCAGGTCCATAAACAGTTGGCCCACAAATATAAAAAGAGACCTCCTTATTATCCAAAGGTTTAAAAATCTCTTTTTTTCTGGTTAAAGAATTATAAACTTTAAGCATTATTTAATTTTAGCTGATAATCTTCCTATTAACAAGTTTTGATTTTTAGGTTAAGATTAAGAAACTTATTATTAATATATATTTATGGATAAAAGAGATTTTAAATTAGGGCTTTTGATTGGTTTTTTAATCGGTCTTTTAGCTCTCCCGACTTTAGGAAATTTAGATCTTGCAATAAGTTTCTATTATTTCCTTCTTCTTCCTGTGATTTTTCCATTTTTGGTAGTAGCAGGACTTTTTGTTGCTGATTTGATTGGGGAAGAGATTAAGATAATCAAGCAAGTCGCAAGATTTGTATTAGTAGGAGCGTTGAATACTTTTATTGATTTCGGGATAATAGGACTTTTGCTATGGATGAGCGGGATTAACGCAGTAAACGCTATAGGCATTTATGCATTTTTCAAGTTTGTCTCGTTTTCATTTGCATCAATTAATAGTTATTTTTGGAACAAGTCCTGGACTTTTGAAAAAGCAGGGAAAGCAGAAGGAAAGGAATTTGCTGGTTTTTATCTGGTAACAGGAGTTGGGGCATTAATCAATGTTGGGATTGCGACCTTAATTCTAACCGCTTTAGCTAATTCTGCTATTGCGAGTAATTTATTAGCAGGAATTATAGCTCCATTTGCTGGTGTTTTGTGCGGTTTTGTTTGGAATTTTTTAGCTTATAAATTCTTTATCTTTAAGAAGTAATGTCTAATTTAGTATTGTATCGCAAATATAGGCCAAAAAGATTTGATGAAGTGGTGGGGCAAGAGCATGTGATTACGACGATATCCAATGCCATTGAAAACGATTTGCTTTCTCATTCTTATCTTTTTACCGGGCCCAAGGGTTCTGGCAAAACAACAATTGCACGGCTTTTAGCTAAAAGAATAAATTGTGAAAAGCCAAAAGGCAAAGAGCCCTGCAATGAGTGTTTGTCTTGTGAGGAGATAAACAGCGGCAGGGCGATTGATTTAATAGAAATAGACGCTGCTTCCAATAGAGGGATTGATGATATAAGGGAACTGAAGCAGGGGATTCGTTTTGCCCCGACGCGATTGAAATATAAGGTTTTTATTATAGATGAATGTCATCAACTTTCAAAAGATGCTTCCAACGCTTTGCTCAAGGTCTTAGAAGAACCACCATCTTTTTCTGTTTTTGTTTTTGCCACAACAGAACCACAAAAAGTAATTTCCACTATCAGTTCTCGGTGCCAAAGATTTGATTTTAGAAAATTGACTGCTTTGGAAATTATTAAAAAACTTGAAAAAATTGTTAAGCAGGAAAAGTTTAAAATTTCCAAAGAGGCCTTGGAACTTATTGCGATGAATGCGGACGGAGCAATGAGGAACGCAGAAGTTTTACTTGACCAAGTAGCAAGTTTTTCTCCGGGAGTAAAAGAAACAACAAAGCAAGAAGTTCAAGAGCTTTTGGGAATCGTGGACATAAGCTTGATTTCTAAATTATTAGTTTTTGTTTTTGAAAAAAAACCAGATAAAGCAATTGAGTTTTTAAATGAAATTATTGACAAAGGACAGGATGTGAATGAATTAGCAAAAGCAATAGTTGAGTATTTAAGACAACTTTTAATTTTAAAGATAAGTACTGATTTGAAAAATCCACTTTTTAGGGATTTTACAGAGGAAATAAAAAAGGACTTGCAAGCGCAAGCAAAAAATATTGGAGAAAACGAAATAAGAAAAGCGCTCAAGCTTTTTCTGGAAGCTCAAAACAAAACAAAATATTCTTCAATTCCCCAGCTCCCGCTGGAGCTGGCAATACTTGAAACAATAGGGGATTGATGATAATAATAGGTGATCAATTATAAATCATTAATGATTGATAATCATTATTTAATAGTTTTTTGCCGGGTCGTCTAATGGTAGGACATCGCCCTTTGACGGCGAGTATCTAGGTTCGAATCCTAGCCCGGCAACCATCCTTCGCCCGCCTTGGACGGGCTACGGCTTGGCAATGCACGCTAGTGCGACCGAGAGGAGGTAAATTCGCACGAAGAAATAGATTTGAAATATACAAAATAATAAGTTAAAAATTTTATTAAATCTAACTCGGGGAAGTCCGACTTCCCCGAGTTTTTTCCTACGATTTTTTTTACATCAAACCCTTGTTTTGCAGGGGTTTTTGGATTAGGGGGGCGCGGAGTTAGAACTCATTGACTCTACAGAATAAATATTTTAAGATCTAATAACCTATCGGAGGAGGATTCCATGATTAGACTAGGGCGTAGACCGAGAAGGAGAAAACCCAGGAATTCAGTAGTAATGGGGCTTTTCCGCAGCGATGGAGTTTGGGGAGATGCGGCATGGGAGGCCTATCCTGCCCTGAAAAAGAAGCTCGAAGAAAATGGCATTCGTTTCTTTATCGTAGATTACTTTCCCCTTCTTCTGGTCTGTATTCACAAGAAAAGGATCAAAAGCGCCAGGCTTGCTGGCATTCAGGAGGTAATCTACGACTACTGATAGGAATCGGTGGCTATCTGCGTTCTAAGATAGCCACCCTAACTTTTTAGTAGAAAATGGGGTCAGCTCTATTTTTTACTAGAAAATGGACTAGAAAGTAGGGACGTTTCCGACTTTTTCATAGCATCTCATTTATTAGAAAATGGTGTCAATTCTGATTTTTTATGACAAAACACAGAAGACCGAGAGGGGTTGTTTCTGAATTAAAATAAAAATACAACTTGACACAAATTATTGAGCTTATATAATAGAAATATATGGACAAAGATTTTGGCGAATTAATTGAATATTTGGATAAGAAGTTTAATAAGCTTGAGGAGGATATCAAGAATCTTCAGACTGGGCAATTTAAGCTTGAAACCGGGCAAGGCAACATGCAGAGTGATATAAAAGATCTTCAGACCGGGCAAGGCAACATGCAGAGTGATATAAAAGATCTTCAGACAGGACAAAGCAAACTTCAGATTGCAGTTTTGGATAATAGCAGCAAGATAGATAGTATTGAAGAGAAGATGGCAACCAAGGTAGAAGTCAATAAGTTAATTGACGCTGTTGACGCTTATATGAAACAAGGAGAAGATTATCGTCAGGAAGTAGTTATGCTGGGTAATCAGGTTAATAGACATGAGAAATGGATTCAAAAAATCGCTGAAAAATTGGATTTTAAATTAGATTATTGATTTTAATTAGTTTTAGTTTATATGGATAGACGCTTTGGTCTATTTTTTATTTTGTAAACTCGGGGAAGTC
>JAHIEL010000025.1 GCA_018901715.1 Patescibacteria group bacterium | reverse complement strand
TTTTTTGAATAAATTTTGGGAAAGTTTTTTTCATATCTTTTTGTTATTTTACCTCTTTGATAAATTCAGGACAAGTTATTTTAAATCGTTCTCCTAGAAATAAAGTAAAACAAGGGCTGTGCGTCCCGTCCTCCCTGCTGGAGAGGGCGGGACGCGGGAGGGGGGGAGGGCAAGAAAAAATATCATTGATTACTGATAACTGATCATTGAAAAAGAAAAGAAGAAAAGAAAATAAAGAATTAAGAAAAGAGAAAGGTCACCGATTTTTGGTCGATGACCTATGAAAAGCACTTGTGTAAGGAGCATGGTAAATCACTTGCACTTCACAGAGATACTGAAGTGCTCTTTTACATAAAAAATGCTTTTGATGATAGCATCCATAAAGTGAATAACTATCAATAGCATAAAAGCGCGCACAAGGATACCTTCAAGACCAAATCTTCCGTATTGTGCGACTAACCAGCCACATCCGAAACATAGAACACAAACCGAGAACATATATAGTGGCGGTTTATCCCCATACATACGCTCCATTCTTCCCAATGTCATAATACCCTCCTTTTTTTGTGAAAGATCGGATTTCGCCAATCGCGAGAAACGACCTTTTTTAGTTTAGAAAAACAGTTTCATCCGTTATCGAATATTTAAATATAGCATATCATTAGATTTATGTCAACCCACTGCACTGAGTTATAGTACACTTGATAGTACATTGTCCGATTTATAAAATCGGACAGCTTGGATTTCAAATTTTTCTTTTGTTCAGATATGCCCCCACCAGGACTCGAACCTGGAACATCCTCCTTAAAAGGGAGTTACTCTACCAATTGAGTTATGGGGGCGGATAGAATTAATCAGTGATCATTGATTATTGATCATTAAAAAAAAGGGAAACAAGAATTAAAGATCATTTATAATTGAATTACATTAATTGAATTATATGGTAAATTCAATTTCAAGGTTCTGAGGAGCAGGGCGACGAGGGTTCTTATTACTCTAATTATTCTAACAAAAAATGTTAAAAAAGAAAAAAGAAAGAAAAGAAAGAATTAGTACAGACGAGACCCGTCCTCTTAATGAGGGCGGGCCTCAAAAAGTTGGAGAAGGCGGGACGCGAAAGGGAGAATCGGGTGGGCCTCGGGAAGTGGGAGAGGGCGGGAGATAAATGACCAATGGTCATTTATAATTGAATTACATTAATTTAATTATATGGTAAATTCAATTTCAAGGTTCTTGAGCGAAGCGAAAGGTTCTTATTATTAATCATTGATAATTGATTATTAAAAAAGAAAGAAATAATTGATAATTGATCATTGATCATTAAGAAAGAAAAGAAGAAAAGAGAATCAAGAATCAATTGTTATTGGATTACAAACCTTCGTGGCGTAGTTTATTTATCAGGTCTTTTTGTGTTCTTGTCAATATCTTCGGGGTTTTGGTGCGGGTTAGCACATAAAGATTTCCTTTGTTATACCCATTGAAATGAGGCACTCCTTTGCCTGTCATCTTAAAGATTTTTCCAGAATCAGTATTTTTGGGAATTTTCAAAATTATCTTTTTGTTTTTTTCAAGAGAGGGGATTTCCACTTCGCCTCCCAGCACTGCCTTACTAAAATTGATTTCTGCTTCTGTATATAAATCATCGCCTTTTCTTTCAAATATGCGATGGGGCTTTACCATAAGTCGCACATATAAATCGCCTGCGCTGCCTCCTTTTCTTCCTGCGTCTCCCCTACTTTGAAATTTAAGAACTTGGCCTGAATCAACTCCTGCTGGAATTTCTATTTGGATTTCTTCTTTATTCTTGAGGCGGCCTTCTCCGTGGCAAACATTGCAGGGTTTTTCAGGTGTATTCCCTTCGCCTCCGCAATCAGGGCAAACAGCATATCTAGTTATTGTGCCAAAAACACTTCTCTGTATCTGCTGGACTCTGCCTGTTCCACGGCAGGTCTGGCATTCTTTAACTTTAGTGCCTGGTTCTGCTCCTACTCCGCTACATCGTGAGCAAGAGGTATATTTCATAATAGCAATCTTGTGAGTGACAGGAGTTAAAACATCTTCTAAATTAAGCTCTACATCTATTTGAATATCATCCCCTCTTTTTATGTCTTCGTTTTCGTTCCGTCTCATTTTAGAACCAAAGAATTGTTCGAATATGTCGCCCAAATCACTTGGGTCAAAATCAGGGCCTGCTTGTGCTCCTGCACCTGCTTGTTGCCAAAAATTGCCAAAATCAAATCCTTCAAAGCCCTGGCCTTGCTGTTGTTCAGCGCCTTCAAAGACCCTGCCAAACTTATCGTATTGCTCTCGTTTTTCCTTGCTTGAGAGCACTTGATATGCTTCGTTCACTTTATGAAACTCTTTAGTATCCCCTCCTTTGTCAGGATGATATTTATGAGCCATCTTGCGATAGGCCTTTTTGATTTCGTCTGGAGTGGCGGTTTTTTCAACGCCTAGAATGTTGTAGTAATCGGACATAAGTTAATTTCTATTAGCTACTATAGCATCCCGTCCTCTTTATGAGGGCGGGATGCAAGAGGGGGGTTCGGGCGGGACGCGATCGTAGGGGTGAATTTGTATTAATCAGCCATAAAATAGAATTAATCAGTGATAATTGATAATTGAATTACATTAATTGAATTATATGGTAAATTCAATTTCAAGGTTCTGAGGAGCAAGGCGACGAGGGTTCTTATAATTAATCATTGATAATTGATCATTGATAATTAATCATTGATAATTAATCATTGATAACTGATCATTGATAATTAATCATTGATCATTGATAACTGATAATTTACTTGTCTTCTTCTCTTGCTTCGCCTTCTTCGGAGTCCTGCTCTTTCTTGTCTTCTGCTTTTTCTTCTTTATTATCCTCCGCTCCTGCTTCTTTTTCCTGTTCTGTCTTTTGCTCTGCCTGGGCTTTTTGATAAATCTCCTGTCCAGCTTTTTGCGCTGATTGCATTAACTCTTGTGTTTTACTCTTTATCTCTTCTATATTATCACTCTCTTTAATTTTGTTCAATTCTTCAATCTTTTGCTCAATCTCTTTTTTAGTATCTTCGGAAATTTTATCCTTAGCATCAATCAAAGTTCGCTGGGTGCTAAACACCAATGCCTCTGCCTGATTTTTTGCTTCAATTATTTCTTTTTTCTTTTTGTCTTCTTCTGCGTGCAGTTCTGCTTCTTTTTTCATTCTCTCAACTTCCTCATCAGAAACTCCGCAAGTGCCTTCAATCCTAATTGACTGCTTTTTATTAGTCCCCTTGTCAGTTGCAGATACCTGTAAAATTCCATTAGCATCTAATTCAAAATCAACTTCAATCTGGGGAAGACCTCTTGGTGCAGGAGGAATGCCGTCTAGAATAAATGTGCCTAAGGGCTTGTTATCAATTGCCATTGCCCTCTCTCCTTGCAAGACCTTAATCTGAACTGATGTTTGGTTATCTCCTGCTGTGGAAAATACTTGTTTCTTAGAATATGGAACGGTTGTATTCTTATTTATAAGAGTGGTATTTACTCCACCAAGGGTTTCTATGCCCAAAGAAAGCGGAGCTACATCTAAAAGAAGAATCTCTTTCATATCACCTTGCAAAACACCTGCCTGAATTGCCGCTCCGATTGCCACGACTTCGTCAGGATTAATATCTTTTCTTGGCTCTCTGCCTAAAAGATTTTTTAACTCTTCTTGAATCTTTGGCATTCTTGTCTGTCCGCCAACCAAAAGAATTTCATCAATGTCTGATGTTTTAAATTTAGCATCTTTTAATGTCTTTTTTACTAAATCAATTGACTTATCAATATACTCTTTAACCATATCTTCCAACTGGGCTCTTGTTAGTTTGTAAGTCAAATGCTTTGGTCCGCTGGAATCAGAAGTAACAAAGGGCAGATTAATATCGCTTTCAATAGCAGTAGAAAGCTCTATTTTTGCTTTTTCTGCTCCTTCTTTTAATCGCTGAAGCGCTAACTTATCTTTTGATAAATCAACGCCTTGATCTTTTTTAAACTGCGCCACAAGCCAGTCAATTATTTTCTGGTCAAAATCATCTCCGCCCAAGTGAGTATGGCCGTTAGTTGCTTTTACTTCTACTGTATCTTCTGATACATCTAAAATAGAAATATCAAAAGTGCCTCCACCAAAGTCATAAACAACTATTTGCTGGTCTACTTTTTTACTCAAACCATAAGCCAAAGCAGCGGCTGTTGGTTCGTTAATAACTCGCCTTACTTTAAATCCCGCTATCTCTCCTGCCACTTTGGTTGCTTTTCTCTGGGAATCATCAAAATAAGCAGGGCAAGTGATAATTACTTCATTAATTTTTTCTCCCAGACGATCTTCTGCATCGTTTTTAAATTTTTGTAAAATCATTGCTGATATTTCAAATGGCCTATACCACTTGTCGCCCATTTTAACATCTACTCCGCCATCTTTTGATTCTCTTATTTCATAAGGCAAAAGTTTTAAATCTTTTTGCACTTCTTTGTCTGAAAACTTTCTGCCAATTAATCGTTTTACAGAAAAAATAGTATTTTCTGGATTAGTGATTTGCTGTCTTTTAGCTAAAACACCAACAAACCTTTCGTTATTGCGGTTCATAGCAACAATAGAAGGAGTAATTCGCGCACCTTCTTTGTTGTCTATAATTTGTGGCTCGCCATCAATAATGCCAGCCATTACTGAATTAGTTGTTCCAAGGTCAATTCCTAAAATTTTGGACATAATAGTAATTTATTAATTAATTTTTTGCTACTTTCACCCTTGTTGGGCGAACAATTTTATTTTTATGCTTATAACCCTTTTGAACAATTGCTAAAATCTCGCCATCTTTTGCTCCTTTTTTTTCTTCTGTTTCAACTGCTTCTTCAATTTCGGGATTAAAGAGCTTGCCAACTTCTGTTTTAATTTCTTTAATATCTTTGCTCTTTAAAAAATTTATAAAATATTCTTCAATCTGTAAAAATCCTTGAATCACAGATGTTTTTTCCTTAACCTCTTGCCTCGCCCTATCTAATTGATCAATCACAATCAACAGCTCGTGAGCCCAATCCTCTATTTCATAATCAACCAAAGCATTCAAGCGTTCTGCTTCAGCTTTTTTGTAATTCAAAAAATCAGCTTGGCACCTTTGCCAACCAGCCAAATATTTATCTTTTTCCTGCTTTAGCGCTTTTAAGTCCTTATCTTTTTGGATTTTTTCTTTATTTTGTTTCTCCATTACTTTAAACAAGTATTTAATATTTTACACCAAAGAAACAAGTTGTCAAGCCAAAAAATCTTGGATAAAAATCTTATTTTTTGACAAAAATCTGATTTAATGTTAAAAGAAATAATTAAGCTGTACTATACCAAACTGAATAAGGAGGCAAGATGCCTGACGCAATTCGGCTAATTAGTGGAACAGCCAATCCAGCGTTTACCCAAAGCATCTTTGAGCATCTTCAAGAGCAATCAGTAGATTCAAAGATTGTTGATGCGGAAATCGGCCATTTCTCTGACGGAGAAACCCGAGTTCAAATCAAAGACACGGTTCGTGGCTACCGCCTCTATGTGGTTCAGCCAACTTGCCCGCCGGTAAACGATAACCTAATGGAACTCTGCGCAATTTTAGATGCGCTCAAAAGAGCTTCAGCCGCTACTATCACAGCCGTGGTTCCATATTATGGGTATTCTAGACAAGAACGAAAAGGAATGCCCAGGGTGCCTATTAACGCGAAGATGGTCGCAAGATTCATTGAAATCGCAGGAGCTCACAGAGTTGTGGCAATGGATTTTCATGCTCCAGCAATCCAGGGATTCTTTGAAATCCCAGTGGACAATCTCTATGCCTACCCTGTTCTTGCTGAAAATCTCAAGAAATCTTTGAGCGGACAGGATACAGTGATTGTTTCTCCTGATATTGGGGGAACATCCAGGGCAAGAATGCTTGCCGAATACATTGGAGCAGAACTGGCTATTATTGAGAAGAGGAGAAGCGAAGATTCTGGAGATATAAAACTCTTCAAAGTAATCGGTGATGTTGATGGAAAAAAGGCAATTCTTTGTGATGACATTGTCGCTTCTGGCAAAAGTTTAATCCGAGCAGCAGATTTGCTGGATCAAGCTGGCGCGTCAGAGGTCTGGGCTGCTGCAACCCATGGTGTTCTTTGCGGAAACGCGGTGCAGGACATTGATGAGTCCAGAATCAAATCAATCGTGATAACCGACACTATCGCCCCTAAACAGGAAGAAGGCCCTAAGTTCTTCAGGGCTTCTGTGGCTGGAGTGTTTGCTGACACTATCAGACGGATTCATGAGAATAGATCAGTGAGCGACATATTCAATCACAAATATTAAATAACCGGACTCTCTTGGAGGAGAGAGTCCGGTTTTCCACTATTATTTTTATAAATTGTTTGGTAAAATTATTGAATAATTAATAATAATAAGCAATCACTTATAACTAATAAATAATATGTTTAAATTCACCAATAAAACGACAAATATAATCGCAGGTATACTTCTTCTGACCTGCTTTTTAGTTTGTATTTTAAGTATTAGAAATATGTCTCTCACAATGGATGAGCAGGCACATATACCTTCTGGCTACTCTTATTTAAGATATCAAGATTATCGCTTAAATCCAGAACATCCGCCTTTGGCTAAGGACTTGTCTGCTATTCCTCTGCTCTTTATGGACCTTAAATTTCCAACAGAACATACTTGTTGGACTGATGATTTAAATGGCCAATGGACTTGTGGTAAACAATTTATTTTTGAATCAGGCAATAATTCGGAACAAATGATTTTCTGGTCCCGTGTTCCAATGATTTTATCATTAATCCTGCTCGGTTGGTTTATATTCTTCTGGACTAGAAAATTAGTAGGCAATAAACCAGCATTACTGGCTTTACTGCTTTTCTCTTTTTCTCCTACTATGATAGCTCACGGCCGTTTAGTAACCACAGATATTGCTGCTGCTTTTGGCGCACTTTTAGCCAGTTATTTCTGGGTGAATTTTCTCAAAAAACCGAATTTTAAAAATATCTTTATTGCTGGTCTTGCCTTGGGCATTGCCCTTTGTCTTAAGTTTTCGTTAATACTTTTGCTCCCTTCTCTTGGCATAACCGCTATAATTTACGCAATTGTTAAATCAAAAGGAGGCAAGGCAAAAACTAAAGAAGTATTTAGGTATATTGGCTTATCCGCTTTAGTGGGAATTATAGCAGTTATCTTTGTTATTTGGCCTGTTTATCAATCCCATACTTGGAATTATTCAGCTGAAAGACAATTAAGTGATACAGCAGGAATTCTTACTCCTGGTTCTAACTTTGCAAATAATATCGCAATCTGGCTTTCAGATAAGCCGATAATAAGGCCTGTGACGCATTATGCTTTAGGCCTACTAATGGCCACGCAAAGAGTTGCTGGCGGAAATACAGTATATTTTATGGGAGAGGTATCAAGAAACGCTTGGCCACAATATTTCCCGATAATGTATTTATTAAAAGCTCCTCTTTCCTTCCATCTATTGAGCATTCTTGCTCTTGCGCTCTGGCTTGTGAGCTTTAAAAAGAAAAAAGGCCTGAAAAAACCAAAAGCAAAAATGAGCAATTGGTTTAAGGGTCATTTGGCTGAATTTTCTTTACTCGCCTTTTTCGCTATCTATTGGTTTACCTCAATTATAGGCAATCTTAATATCGGAGTAAGGCATGTTATCCCTGCTTTCCCTATTGTCTATATCTTAATAAGTATTGGTTTGTTCAAATTTATAGGAGCGATTAAAACGAAAAAAATCCGCATAGGGCTTTGGGCATTGATGGGAGTATTGCTTGTTTGGTATGTTGTTTCTTCTCTTTTAGCTTTTCCTTTATATATTTCTTATTACAACGAGCTTGCTGGTGGTTCTGAAAACGGATACAAATACGCAGTAGATTCAAATTATGATTGGGGGCAGGATTTATTAAGATTAAGGGATTTTGTGGAAGAAAAAGGAATTGAAGAAATATCTGTGTTCTATTTTGGAGGAGATGATGTTAAGCGTATATTAGGAGATAAATTAAAAATGAGTTGGATCCACAGAGAGGAAGAGCTAAATCACGGATGGATAGCAATTTCTGCCACTCTTTTACAGGAAGGCAGAGCCCAAGCAGTGCCTGGGTTTAATCAAGATACGACTTTCTTCAATTGGCTTAATGATTATGAGCCAGCTGGCAGAGCTGGGTATTCAATATTTATTTATAATCTTGAGTAAATAAATTTCTCTAATCAAAAAAGAACGAGCCCGCGATTGGCATAATCGCGGGCTCGTTTCGTTTGCTAAATAATTTATTTTATAAAAACCTTGTCAAAGCGGAGGTCAATATATTCTATGCTTTG
>JAHIEL010000024.1 GCA_018901715.1 Patescibacteria group bacterium | reverse complement strand
TTGTTTTCCTTTGGGCGATAAGATAGAAATGGATAAAATTTTAATTCGCACAGGAGGAGGAGGCACCAATGCGGCCGCCACTTTTGCCAATCAAGGCATTGAAACTGCTTATTGTGGCAGCGTGGGCAAGGATTATGCTGGATTTTCAATTCTTTTGGATTTAAAAAGATTTGGTATTTCAGCTGAATTTTTATCCTCTTTAAAAGATAAAACAACAAACCATTCTATAATTTTAAGCAAAAAAGAAAAGGGTAAAGTGATTTTAGTCCATAGAGATGCGTCAGGATATCTGCCAAAGGATTTTTCCTTAAACAAGATTAAGGCGGACTGGTTTTATTTAGCTCCTCTTTCAGGAGAATACGCAAAGCAAACAAAAAAAATTATTGATTTTGCGTATAAAAATAAAATAAAAGTGGCTTTTAACCCAAGCAAAGAACAAATTGAATTATATAAAAAATCAATTAAAAGCATTCTGCCGAAAATTGATGTTTTGCTCACAAATGAAAAAGAAACAGAAATGCTTTTTGGAAAAAGCGATATAAAAGCTATTTGCGAAGACATTAAACCATTTTTGAAAGGTATTTTCATAACAGGAGGTAGGAGCGGATTGATCGGTTTTGACGGAAAATTTATTTATAAAGCAGATGTTTTTAAAAGTAAAATTACTGACTTAACAGGAGCAGGGGATGCTTTTGGTTCTGGGTTGGTAGCGGGATTGATAAATGGTTATGATATAACACAGGCAATTCAATTGGGTAGCGCTAATACTGTTGCTTGTATTAAAGAATGGGGAGCAAAAGAGGGGTTGCTTGAAAAAGGAAAAAAGTATAAAAAGATTAAAATAAAAAAACATTATTATGAAGTCACTTAAGTCATGTTTTCAAGATGCAAAGAAAAATAAATTTGCTATTGGGCAATTTAATTTTTCTGCTCCAGAGCAATTAGAGGCAATTGTTTTGGCTGGAAAAAAAACTAATACTCCTGTCATCTTAGGCACAAGCCAAGGAGAGGCAAGATTCTTTGGTTTAGAAAAAGCAGTTATTTTAAGAAATTATTATAGAAAAATATTTCCAAATATTTATCTTAATTTAGATCACGGCATGGATATTGATTTTATTAAAAAAGCAATTGATTTGGGCTATGACTGCGTGCATTTTGACGGAGGACATCTTTCTCTTGAGCAAAATATTAAACAAGCCAAAGAAATAGTTCAATATGCTCATAAAAGAAAGGCCTTGGTAGAGGGCGAAATTAAGGCAATAAAAGGTGGGTCAGTTGTGCATGAGGGAATGTTACACTTGAGTTCTTTAGGATATGAAAGCGTTAGTCAGGCGGAAGAATTTGTAGAAGCTACTAATATAGATAGTTTGGCAATAAATATTGGAAATGTGCATGGCGTTTTTAAGAATCCAATTAAATTGAATATAAATTTGTTAAAAGAGCTTAACCAGGATGTAAATTGTTTTCTTGTTCTGCACGGCGGTTCTGGCACTAATACAAGCGACTTAAAAGAGGCGATTAAAAATGGTATTGTAAAAATAAATATTAATACTGAATTAAGAATTGCTTGGAAGCAGGCCTTGCGCAAAGAGTTAAAAAAGAAAACAATTAAGCCATACGAAGTTTATCCGAAAGTCATTGAAGCAGTTCAGAAAAAAGTAGAAGAAAAAATTAAGTTGTTTAAATAAAAGAGAAAAGGGATCTCATAGAGATCCCCTTCAATGGTGCACTAAATGTGCGTAGTGTGCTACTGTAGCAGACGGGAATTGAACCCGCATTCTCTATGCCCACAAGCCTCGACTACGAGCATTCTTGTTATGAGCTCTCTTCTTGACCGTACTCCGTGTCTCCTTCTTGATGTAGTCCCCAAGTTTTTTGGACCAGAGGTTGATTAGAAGTACCCATCCGGGCGAGAGTGTCCTCCCAATTAGACGACTGCCACGTATCGCAATACTATACTTAGATTAAAAATTTGTCAAATATTTTTATGAAAAAAACGATTTTAACAGGAGATAGACCTACTGGAAAACTACATTTAGGGCATTTTGTAGGGTCTTTGAAAAACAGAGTCAAAATGCAAGATGATTATGATTGCTATTTTATCATTGCTGATTATCAATTCTTAACTGACAATATTGATAAAACAAAAGCAATAGAAAAAAATATTAAGGAAATAGTTTTAGATTATTTGTCTGTTGGTATTGACCCTAATAAATCCAGCATTTTTGTTGAGTCACAGATTCCCGAAATTGCCCAACTGGATTTACTTTTTTCAATGCTCACTACTTTAAACAGAGTCAAAAGAAATCCAACAATAAAAGAGCAAATTCAGTCCTTAGGAATAAAACAAGTAAGTTTGGGATATATTAGTTGGCCTGTTACCCAAGCAGCAGACATCTTGTCTGTTAGGGCTGATGTGGTGCCTGTTGGCAAAGACCAACTTGCTCACATAGAATTAACAGGAGAAATAGCTCAAAAGTTTAATAAATTGTATAAAAAAGTTTTTCCAATTCCAAAGGCATTAATCGGAGACACGCCTATTTTGCCTGGCCTAGACGGACAAAAGATGAGCAAGTCAAGAAATAATGCGATATTT
>JAHIEL010000023.1 GCA_018901715.1 Patescibacteria group bacterium | reverse complement strand
TGAATTTCTTGTTTAAAGCCAAAGAGCAAATAGCTGGGAAACTTTTAACTATTCACAATCTCTTTTTTATAGAAACTTATTTGGAAAAAATCCGAAAAAAAATCGCCCAGGGCGAGTTGTAAAAAAGGGGCAGGGTCTGTCAAAATGAAACAATGACAGACCCCTTGGTGTTGAGCAACCGAAAGGTTGCATTTATGAAACTGTAAAAGAGCAGTTGGAGCGGAGGGGGGGCGATTACTCACTGCCCCCCCCTCCTGGAAAGCAGAACGCTTCTTGCACAGGAGCTTGTCCTGCGTAAGGAGGCCTTTTGCGGTCTTGTCATCCGCATCAGACATTATCATTATACACCCTTCAATAATCTTGTCAAGCTTTTTGAGCTTGATTTTTTATATACTGGGAGTAGGATATAAATAGCACAAATATTTCCTTAAAAAAGGGAAGGAGGTAAGAATATGCGAAGGAATAGAGAGCTTTTGAGAAGGTTGATAGAATTTCTCTGGCCTAAGGGGCGTTGGTTCAAAGGGGATTGGCGCAGAAAATCCTGGCCCAGGAAAAGCAGACATGCTCATCAACTGTATTTATTTGAGCTGGGTGCGATGTCCGAGCTTACTCGCAAGGAAAGACGGAAAATAAGGCATCGTTTTAAACAGGGCTCAAAATGTTCAAGTTGTGGGTCGTTGGATGTCTCCCAAGAACTAGAGCTAGAACACAAGGAACTTCCAATTATCCGATACAGATGCCGTGAATGCGGAGATCATTGGCATGATTTCCTGCTCTATGGCAAATGGGGATGGTATCATGACGATGGAATGCATGATTGGTTCCAAAACGAACTTGCCTCGGGTTGATTATAACCCGAGGCATGCTTTTTAATAATTTTAAAAAATAGAAAATTTTGAGTATTTGGATTGAGGTTTTCTGAAATAATAGTTATATGAATCAATTCGGCTGAAAATAGGCCCTTTTTTTATTTTTTCTAGCAACTCATCAAGATTTTTATTTTTGCCTTGAGCAATGATTTCTATTTCTCCATTTGGTAAGTTTTCTGCCTTGCCGTTAACTCCCAATCTTTTTGCCCAACGCCTAGTCGTGTCTCTAAACAGTACTCCTTGCACTCTGCCTTGTGCTTTAAAACATAGTTCTAAAAAATCGTTTTCTAAATCAGACATAGAAATTGCTTGGTTGATATTAAAATTAGAAACCTGCGTTCTAATTAGCGATTTAAGATAAGCGCCTGTTTTTAATTTTTTGCCTAAATCATTGGCAAAGCTTCGGACATAAAAACCAGAACCTACTAAAAGTTTTAATTTAAGTTCAGGCGAGTTGTAATCTAAAAGCTCGATATCTATGACTTCTACTTCTTTCGGAGCTATTGTAAATTCTTTTCCTTGCCTTGCTAATTTATATGCTGGCTTACCTGAAATTTTTACTGCTGAAAACTTGGGTGGAGTTTGCAGAGTTTTTCCCTTAAATGTATTCAAAGCATTGATTATATCATGTTTGCCGAGAAGTGTTCTCGGCAGATTTATTTTAGGCAGGTATTTTGATAAATTTCCTTCAGAATCAAAAGTATTAGATTCTTTGCCTAGTTCAATAACGCCTATATATTCTTTTTTTGAGGATTTAAGAAATTGAGTTAATTGCTTAGTCCCTTCATTTATACCAATTATTAAAACGCCTTCAGCAAAAGGATCTAAAGTGCCTCCGTGGCCTATTTTTTTAGGTTGCAAGAGTTTTTTAATCTGTCTTATTACATCATAAGATGTCTGTCCTTTTGGTTTGTAGAATATAGCGATGCCGTTCATTTTAATAATTGAATTACATTTTTTAAGTTTAGCGCGGCGGTTTATTAAATACAATAGAATATGTTCAAATTTTATTTCAAGAAAGCGAAAAACACGGGTTTACCCGTGCTTGAAGCGATACAATGTTTAAATGTTTGCCGTTAGGCAAAAATTTATTACAAAGCGAAAAAGAGCACCACGGCTTTAGCCGTGGGGATCTATTTTTTCCAATTTGACAAAAAATAAGAAATGTTTTAATATATTGCTAGTACAAAAATCCTCGCATAAGAGGTGAATTACTATAAACTCTGGGGCAGGCAATAGCTATGTTGGGCGAGTTCAGTCGCCAACAACATAAAGGAGGAGAGGAAAATGATTAGAGTGATAGAAGACAGGGTTATCGAAATAATCGGCGAGTTAGCAGATCCTGCGGGCAAACCATGCAACAGTACTATGCTCAAGGATTTAAGCATCAATGGTCCTCAAGTAGATGTTCTAGTTGAATACATTGAGGAGGAATTCGGGATCAAGATACCGGAGCGCAGCATTCAATCCAATACGATTGTTGAGGCCGTGTGCGAAAAAGTTGTGGAATTGGTTTGTCCTGAAGATCGCTAAGGCGAGAGGAGGCGATAAGAATGGAAAAGGGAAGCGTTGAGGAAAGAGTTTTTGAAATTCTTCGCGAGCAGTTGATGATGACTGAGAAAGAGGTCAATCAAGCCAAGAGTAATCTCAAGGAGAAAGACCTTGATATTGTTGATGACCTCGGAGCCGATTCTCTCGATGTCATAGAAATCATCTTCCAGATAGAGGACGAGTTCTGCATTGAAATTCCGGACGAAGAAGCAGAAAAGGCCACGACTGTGAAGAAGGCCATCGATCTCATAGAGAAGAAGCTCTCGCAGAAATCCTCTGAATAGAGGTTCACGGCGCTGGCAAATGCAATTGCATTTACCAGCGCTTATTCTTTTCAATAAGAAGAAAAAGATATAAGATTGGAGAATGGCAGATAATTATTTAGAAAAACTTAACAATGAGCAAAAAGAGGCAGTTTTGCATAAGCAAGGGCCTCTTTTAATTGTTGCAGGTGCTGGCACAGGGAAAACAACTGTTATTGCAAGCCGTTTATCTAATTTAATAGAAAAAGGAATTATTAAATCAGATGAAATTTTAGCTGTAACATTTACAGAAAAGGCAGCAGGGGAAATGGAAGAAAGAGTGGATCAACTTCTGCCTTTCGGATACCTTGATTTATGGGTTTCAACTTTTCATGCTTTTTGCGAAAGAATTTTGAAAGAACACGCATTGGACATTGGTTTATCTAATAATTTTAAGCTTTTAGACCAAACAGGAGCTTGGGTTTTGATAAAACAGAATTTTGACAAATTTAATCTTGATTATTATAAACCACTTGGCAGTCCTACAAGCTTTATTCATGCTTTAATTAAACATTTTTCACGGTGCAAAGATGAAGTAATTTACCCAGAAGATTATTTGCAATACGCAGATGATATTAAGAGAAATTTTGATACAGGAGTTTTTTCCAAAAAAGATGAAGCAGAAATTGAGGTTCAAAGAATAAATGAAATAGCTGATGCTTATCATATTTATCAGAAACTGCTTTTAGAGAATAATGCTTTGGATTTTTCTGATTTAATTAATTATTGCATCAAGCTATTTGAACAAAGACCGACAATTTTAAAAAAATATCAAGAACAATTCAAATATATTTTAGTGGATGAATTTCAGGACACTAATTGGGCGCAGTATCAGCTTATTAAGAAATTAGCTTTACCAAATAACAATTTAACTGTTTGTGCTGATGATAACCAAGCCATTTACCGATTCAGGGGCGCATCTGTAAGCAATGTTCTACAGTTTCAAAAAGATTATCCGAAGAGTAGGGCGATTGTTTTGACCAACAATTATCGCTCTACTCAAGATATTCTGGATTTATCATATAATTTCATTCAGCTTAATAATCCCAATACCTTAGAGTGTCAAGGGGGATTCAGTAAAAAACTAAAAGCTGATAATAGCGAGAAGGGGATTATTCAACACTTGCATTTTAAAACATCTGAAGATGAAACATCGGGAGTGGTTAAAAAGATTTTAGATATTTTGAAGCAAGACAAAACTGCTAATTATTCTGATTTTGTTGTTTTGTGCAGGACTAATGAAGCGGCTTCTACCTTTTCTAAAGAATTTGAAAGGCAAAGATTACCTTATGAATTTCTCGCTTCTTATGGTTTATATACCCAACCAGTTATTTTAGATATTATCTCCTATTTAAAATTGCTTGATAATTATCACGAGAGTTCTGCTTTGAGCAGAGTGTTAAATCTTCCTATGTTAGATATTCCTTGGCAGGATTTAGCAAAAATAAATGAGTATTCTAAGAAAAAAGCTCAATCCACTTATGAAACTTTAACAGAGATATCTTTGGTCTCTGGGCTGGATAAGCAGACCTTTCAAAAAATAAACCAGTTATTAATTTTAATAAAAAAACATACAGAATTAGTCAAAATTAGAAGCGTGAGCGATATAGCTTTAATGTTTTTAAAAGAATCTGAATATCTTAAATATTTAGTGAAAAACGAAAGAGATAGGGAAATAGAATTAGTTACGCAGTTTTACAATAAATTAAAAGATTTTGAAAAAACCAATCTTGATGCTTCGGTTTCTAATTTTGTTGGGTTATTAGATATGGAACTGGAATCAGGAGAAACAGGAGGGTTGGATTTTGATATTGAAAAAGGACCTGACGCAGTAAAGATTATGACTATTCATTCTGGCAAAGGCTTAGAATTTAAATATGTTTTTGTTGTCAATTTAGTAGATAGGAGATTTCCTACAACAGAAAGAAAAGAAGCAATAGAAATTCCAGAAAAATTAATAAAAGAAATATTACCAACAGGAGATGTCCATTTGCAGGAAGAAAGGCGTCTTTTTTATGTTGCTATAACTAGAGCGAAAAAAGGAGTTTTCTTTTCGTCTGCTGATAATTATGGTGGCAAAACCAAAAAAAGAATTTCTAGATTTCTTCAAGAGCTTGATTTAAAGTCATCAATGATAGAACAAACAGCTTCTTTGTCAAAAGAAAAAAATCTTCCTCCTGCATTGGAAAAAAAGTTTTTGCCAAAGCATTTTTCTTTCACTCAATTTATTGCCTTTGAAAAGTGTCCTTTGCAATATAAATTTGCTCATATTTTGAGAATTCCAAGCAGGGGAAAGGGTGTTTTTAGTTTTGGAAAAACAATTCACAATACCTTGTTTCAATATCTAGATGGAACAAAAACCAATCAAAAAGATTTGTTTGGTAAAGAATTAGAGCAAAGCAATGATTTAAAAGCAATGCTAAAATTATATGAGTCCAATTGGATTGACGAATGGTATGAAAGCAAAGAGCAGAAAGACGAATATTTTAAATTAGGTAGAGAGATTTTGAAGAATTTTTTGAAGGATTTTAAAAAGCCAGAGGTTTTGGGCTTGGAATTAGCTTTTAGATTAAAGTTAGGGGATGATATAATAAAAGGGAAAGTAGATAGAGTAGATAAAATAGATGACGGAATGGAGATTATAGATTACAAGACAGGCAAGTCAAAAGAAAAACTAACTACTGAAGAAAAAAATCAGCTTTTAATTTATCAAATGGCTTTAAACGATATTTTCAAGCAATTGCCAGAAAAACTAACTTTTTATTATTTGAATGATAATAAAAAGATTTCTTTTCAAAGCACTGAAAAGCAAAGAGATGAATTAAAAGAAAAATTAAAAGAAAAAATTAAAGCAATCAAAGAAAGTAATTTTTCGCCAACTCCCGGCTGGCAGTGTAAATCATGCGATTTCAAAGACATCTGCGAGTTTAGAAAATCTTAATATGGCAATAATTCCGCTTTGCAACAAGGCCTCGGGTCACTGGCTGTCCAAATCTCCAGCGTGATTTGTCAGCCTGCGTCCCTCAACCTGTTTGCCCCTCGCTTTGCTCGGGGACCATGCCAAACAGGCCTGCGGGAGCTGCCCCT
>JAHIEL010000022.1 GCA_018901715.1 Patescibacteria group bacterium | reverse complement strand
TATTTTGTTTATTTGAAATTTCTAATCAAAAAATGCCGACACTCTCTTTCCGGCTTTTTTCAAAATTAGAGAATTTCCTTCTGTGGAATATATTGATTGATCGGAAATCTTAAACTTTTTCTTATTATACAACTTAACCATCCATTCGTCGCAATATTTCACAGTGTCTTGATACCCCATCTGCGGAAAATTTCTTAAAAAACCATCAAGGGAATTATTATCCAGATATATCAATTTCTCAGCATGCATTGCAGGATTAATATCCAATAAACGAATTAAATTTCCCTTATACTTCATTTTTTGATAAGCTTTCACAACCATTGGAAGCCAACTGGCTGACTGAGATCTTCCAGTAATTTTAAAAAAATTAATTCCCATTTCTTTATAAAAGACAATGTCTTCTGGTCTGATTATTCCTCCTGCTAAAAGATATTCCCTAGGATAAGTTAATTTTTTAGAATTACAATTGGAATGAAAAAGAGAATCTTTGTTTTCTTTGATTAAATATTTATAATGTTTTTTTCTGTTCGGACATTCAAATAAACAACTTTCAGTAGTCATCATTTCTACTGAAAATAAATTTTTTTTACCATACTCAACAAGCTCTTTTAATTCATACCATCTTTTACCTATATCATGATGAGGTATAACTCTACTGGGTTTAATGTCCATAAACGGTTTTAAGTCCCCAATAGACTTTATGCCCGCAATAGTCGAAATGTAAATAGGAATTTTAGAATCAATTTTTCTTACATATTTCATTAAATCAAGTGAAGATATGGTCAGGGCATCTGGTTTTAATGTATTTATAATCCAATTTAAGTATTCATCTAATTTGTTAAGTTGTTCCTGATTGCCATTAAAATCAAAAGGGGCATTTAATAAATAAGTAAATTTCAGACCAATCTTTTTTAAATATAAACGAAAGTTAAGCGCTTTTTCTCTACTAATAGAAACAACTGTATTTTTTGCCCGCCCATGACCAACGGGGTTTCCATCTGACAAGACGCCATAAACTTCAGCTATGCGAATCTCTCCATGATTAGCGTTTAAAATTTTATTTATGACATTACTATTCCAATGACAAGGAATGGTAAGATTTATTTGCGAAAGATCCGGCTTTTTGTTCATTTTCTTCTTTTAAGTATTGGTAATGTTCAAATTATTTTTTAATTTTGTAGCCGACTTGAATTAATTTATTTTCAACATTAGTTTTTAATTCTTCTAAAGAATAATTATTAGAAATAATAGCATCTGCTTTCTCTTTTATCTCATCAACACCCATTTTTATATCATATTGCAAAATCTCTTCTTTGAATCTTGCTAGTGTTAAACCAGGAATTTTTCTATCCAGCCTAGCGCACTGCCTTTGAAATAAAATTTTATCATCAGCATATAAAAAAATAGTTAAATTTTTTCTTCTATTTATAGGCTGTGCATGACGCATAACATAATTAATGCCAGACATTTGACGATTTCCACTGATTATTACATCCTGCAGATCATTTGAATTTAAAACTATTTTTCTTGCCATTAAAGCTTTTTCCACAATAAAATCATTTAAACTGTCGCCCATGCTCTCCGCCCATTTAATAAACTCCGTTTCTGGAGCTATTTTTTTGTGAATTTCTCTAATCACATCACCTGTTTCTATATGAACAAATCCAAATTGTTCAAGATAATTTGATATAGTGCTTTTCCCTGTATTATGATGACCAGTTATAAATATCATGAATTAAATTTTATTGTGGTTCGTGCCCTTTTTTTAAAATATTATTCTGTTCTGTTATATGAAAAATATTTATTTATGGCGCTGATAAAAACCCATGAAAGAAGAGCCAGAATCAAGCCTATTATAGCATTGGTTATAATATCCTTGGCATCGCCTATCGCAGAGGGATTTCCCACGGCGGTGATATATATCTCATTCCTCCTATAATCAGCATCACAACCGCCACGATTCCCACAACGCTGAGCATAAAATTATAAAGCCCGATCAAATACATTGAAAGGTTCACCGTCCCCGTGGCGGGAAGCCCCGGGATTCTGACC
>JAHIEL010000001.1 GCA_018901715.1 Patescibacteria group bacterium | reverse complement strand
TTGATGCTCCAACTAGGATTTAGGGGGCTGTGGATATTTGGCTTGCATTATTTTTCTTATTTCTCTAAAATAACATAATAACATTTAGGTAAAGGTCGGAATTGCCCGCAAGGGCAGAAAATAACTTAAATAATATATAAAGATATTATGAGCAAAAAAATAATTGGATTAATAAGCTTAGTTGCTGTTATGGGATTGGTTTTGGTTCCAGCGTTTGCTTTAGCGACAGTACGACCAACAGTAGGGCTTACCCCAGTCGCTACAGAGCCTCCTCTATTGGAAGTGGGACAGATCATGACAAATATTATTAGGTATATGTATGGCTTTATCATAGTGCTTGTGGTTCTAATGGCTATGGTTTCCGCTTATATGTTTGTCACAGCTGGTGGCAATCCAGAACAAGTTACTAAAGCAAGGAATTGGTTAATGTATGCTTTAATTGGTTTAGCAGTAGCAGTATTAGCCAGAGGAATAGTTACTTTAGTATTGACCATGATTTACGGGACTTAGATTTGGAAAGAAAATAGAATCAAATTATACCCTCGCCCTGGTTACTATGGGCGAGGGTTAAGTTTATTTTATTGATATGCTGGGGTGGCGAAATTGGCAAACGCGCTGGATTTAGGATCCAGTGGGGAAACCTTTGAGAGTTCAAATCTCTCCCCCAGCACATAGAATATGACATAGTAGAATATAATATAGTAGAAAAAGACGCCCGCCCTCATGAAGAGGACGGGCGTCTTTTGTCGTGGTCGGTCGGGTCTCGTGGTTTCTTTCTCTTTGTCAGAGATATGGCACCAACGGCGGAAAACCATAAGTTTGAGGAGAAATAACAATAAATCCTAAAATAGCTAAGATTATTAAAATCCAAAACACAACTTGATTGTGTTTTTTAATATAAAAGAAAAGCACCGAAAGATTGATCATTGCGAAAAGATAGGATGGAAAGTAATGGTAGATATATGTAACTCTGTTGATCATAACAAATGGCAGAATCCCCATCATAAAACCGATTATTATAACTAATAATAAATAGTTATTGTTATAAATTTCATCTCTTAATTTTTTGTAGAATAAGGAAATAAACGCTAACAGCATACTGATTGTTGATAGAATCCAAATAACAGGGTTTCCAGCAGAGGTGATTTGTACTTTAAAATCACTAGTGGTCCAGTAGAGAATTTTTTCATTCATAAAAGGCCATTGAAAAAACTTACTGCCATAAGGGTGGTCTGAAGATATGCTAGTATTAGCAGTAAGCATTAGTGTATTAATTTTTGTAAATTTTTGAGGAAAGGATAATTCCTGAAAATTTTCACCTAAGAAATCATCCACCTCTCCGCCCCCTGGGATTAATTGGAAGTGGATATAGAACTGAACAAGATAGACGAGGATGACTCCCAAGGCAAATATTCCAGCTATTAGGATGAATTTCTTAAAATCAATTTTTTTCTCTAATAATTTTAAAAACCAAAGCAAAGCAATAATTCCTATAAAGGTTACGCCGGTCCATTTTATAGATAAACAACATCCCAAAGATAGGGCAGAGAGGATAAAATAAAGCAATTGTCTTTTGTTGTTAAGTGCCTTAAAGAAAAAATAAAGTGCCAGCAATCCAAAAAAGATTAAAAAGATATCAATTTGGATATGTCTTGCTTGGAGTAGAAAGATATTTGATAAAGAGAATAAAAAGGCAACCAAGAGACCAATTTTTTTATCAAGCAATTCTTTTGTTAAAAGATATAGAATCAAAGTAGTTAGAACTCCGAAAAGTGCTGGCAAGAATCTTAATGCAAAAAAGATATATGCATCACAAGCCAATCCTATTTCTCCAAAGCTACAAGTCGGCTCGATATTAAAAACCCAGGCAGAAAAGCCGAGCATTAATTTGCCCATAGGCGGATGTATGTCAAAGTATGGAGTTTCGCTGATGTAGCTTGAGCCGAATCTACCGAAGTAAAATTCATCAAAAACAACTTCTGAAGGTGATGCGAGATAAACAAAATGAGTGAATAAAGAAAAGGCTAAAATGCCGACTAATATCCATCCAGTTATTTTCATATTCTACTTGTCTTCTATTTTAATTTTTGTAGAGGGAGATGTTTTTGCTTTAGGTATTTTAAGAGTAAGAATACCGTCTTC
>JAHIEL010000021.1 GCA_018901715.1 Patescibacteria group bacterium | reverse complement strand
TTCGTACGATTGATTATATTCCGACGATTTTTCTCTTTTTGCCGCTAATCTACGCCGTAGCCGATGTTATTAATAGGGAAAAGGGAAGAAAAATAACTACAAAGAGAGTGATTACATTATTTTTAGGAATGTTATTTTTTTGCATAATTCAGAAATTTATTTTTATTATAGGCACTATGGCCCTTTAGGCAAAAAGAAAAAATTGCGTTAACTCTGATTTTTATGATAAAATATAGTGGGATAAAGCGCATAGTAAAACATGATAAACTAAACCTGTGGAGCTAAATTAGGGATATAAATCTCTCCAGCTTCCATAATCTTGGTTCTAATGTTGTCTACGGTGGCCAATATGCATTTTAATAAATCAAAGGATCGCTTTTTAGGCGGTTTTTTAGTATAATGACAAGTGATGAGAAAAGAATTAAACAACTACGCTTTTATAGATAGCCAGAATCTCAATTTGGGTATTTTGGAATTGGGCTGGAAATTAGATTTCAGGAAATTTACGATATATCTTAAAGAAAAATATGGAGTATCAAAAGCGTATCTTTTTATAGGATACTTACCCGAGAATCAAGATATGTATAGATCTCTTCAAGAATATGGATATCTGTTGGTTTTTAAGCCAGTCCTCAAAAATAAAGATGGAGCTGTAAAGGGCAATGTCGATGCGGATTTGGTTTTACGGGCCATGATTGATTTTGATAAATATGATAAGGCTGTAATTGTGACAAGCGACGGGGATTTTTATTGTTTAGTTAAATATTTGTATAATAAGGAGAAACTGGCAAAAGTATTAAGTCCAAGCCATAAAAATTGTTCTATTTTATTGACTCGAGCCGCAAAAGAGAAAATTATTTTTATGGATAATCTTAGGGCAAAGTTAGAGTATCGGAAATGAAAAAGCACTGCTAAGGGACGAAACCCAGAGAAGTGCCTTCTCGTCGTGATTCTATTTACAGCATAGCAACCCATTATATTTTGTCAATAGTTTTAGTGTGGATAATCAGGACGAGTAGGGCGGGCATGTTTCCGATTTTTTGTGGCGCTTCATTTATGATAAAATGTAAGAGACCGAGAGGGGTTGTTTCTAAATTAAAATATTCGTTTAAAAATTTTTTGTTGGATAGAAAAACCCTTGTTTTGCAGGGGTTTTTGGGTATAAAGAGAATGGGCTCATTGAAAAACCTTTGTTTATAACATAGAATAAGAAAATGATTAAATCTTTAATTAAAAAAATATTACCCAGATTTATTTTAAACTGGTATTACCAGTTTTTTCCTGCGCTTGGAGCATTGATTTATGGTTTTCCTTCTAAAAAATTAACAGTCATTGGGATAACAGGCACTAATGGCAAATCAACTGTTGTAGAGCTTTTAACTTCTATTTTCCAGCAGGCAGGACTTAGTGTTTGTTCAATTTCTTCTATAAGATTTCAGATTAAGGATAAGGTTTGGCAGAATAAGTTAAAAATGACAATGCCTGGAAGAATGAGAATCCAGAAATTTTTAAGAAAAGCAGTTAATCAAGGATGTGAATACGCAGTGCTTGAAGTAACTTCAGAAGGAATTAAGCAATTTAGGCACCAAGGCATAGATTTTAAAACAGCAGTGCTTACCAATTTAACAAAAGAGCACATAGAGTCGCATGGCAGTTTTGAAAATTACAAAAAAGCTAAAGCAGAGTTGTTTAAAAAAGCTGATGTTTTGATTGTTAATTTAGACGATAAGAATTCTGATTATTTTTTATCCTTTAATGCAGAAAAGAAATATGGCTATACATTAAAAAACGAAAAAAGAGATTTTAAAGTATTCAAACCAGAAGACATTGGGTTTAATCTGAAATTAAAAGGGGAGTTTAATGTTTATAACGCTCTGGCTTCTGCCTCTGTCGCTTTATCTGAAAATATATCTATTCAAGATATCAGAGTTGGATTAGAAAAAGTTGAATATATTTCAGGCAGATTGGAAAAAGTAATTCATAAACCTTTTTCTGTGTTTGTTGACTATGCCCATACTCCTGATGCTTTAGAAAATGTCTATAAGACGATAAAGCCAGAACAAGGGAGAATGATTTGTGTTTTAGGTTCTTGCGGTGGTGGCAGGGATAAATGGAAAAGAAAAGAATTTGGAGAAATATCTTCTAAATACTGCGATGAAATAATTTTAACTAACGAAGATCCATACAACGAAGACCCAAATCAGATTATTGAAGATATTTCTAAACATACAATCAAGCAACATAAAAAGATTATTGACAGAAAAGAGGCAATAAAACAAGCCATTGGTTTAGCCGATAACAATGATGTTGTTATTATCACTGGAAAAGGAAGTGAACCATGGATGGTTGTTAAGGACAATAAAAAAATCCCTTGGGACGATCGAGAAATAGTTCGCGAAAACTTTAATAGAACAAATTAATAATTAAGAAAATGCCCCCAAGACGAGGGCATTAGAACGCTCTGTGATCAGTCTCCTTTGAGTAAGAACCAGCTTATCAGAAGCAATGAGACTGAAATTCCGCCCGACAAACTTACTCTTTGGGTTACAGCGCCTCTGTCGATGATTCCGAAGATTACTGTCACCAAAACACCAAGGAGACCAATAGCTGACAAAATGAACTTTAGCGTGAATGTGCGCTTCACAATACCACCTCCTTTTTGGATACTAACCCTAAGTTAAATAAATTTCAAGTATGACGGATTTACAAAAAGCAATTCAGCACTTTAAAAAGAATGATTCAATTCTTTTTTCAGTTTATAAAGATGGAAATATTAAACAGTTGAAGCCGATTAAAAAAGAACAATATTTTGCAAATCTTTGCGAATCAATTGTTTATCAGCAATTATCAGGCAAGGCCGCGTCAACAATTTATTCTAGATTTGAAGCCCTTTTTTCTAAAAAAGAAATTACTGCGAAAAAGATATTGAAAATCTCTGATGAGAAGTTCAGGTCAGTTGGGCTTTCCCAGCAAAAAACAAAATATATTAAAAGCTTGGCTCAACACACATTAGACAAAGAATTGGACTTTGATAAATTTAATAAATTATCTGATGAAGAAATAGCAGAACAGTTAATTAAAGTAAAAGGAATTGGTCCATGGACAGCAGAAATGTTCTTAATGTTCGGGCTGGCAAGACCAAATGTATTTTCTAAAGGAGATTTAGGAATTAGAAATGGGATGAAAAAACTATACGGGAAAGAATTATCAGATAAACGAATAGAAAAATGGTCTCCATATAAGACCTACGCTTGCCTTCTATTATGGAAGAGTGTTGATTAAAATACTTGTAATTCTAAGGCTTTTCAGTTAAGTGTAGTTGCGCCACGACTAAAATTAATAAATTTATAAAGTATTTTTTTGCAGAGAATAAATGGTCGTAATTTGGAAAATAGTAGTCGGATAAGTATATGTCGCGATAATCACTAGGAAAGGAAATGAGCCGCGGATGTACGCGGTTTAAGGGAAGAATATTTTATGGAGCTACAGAAAAATAGTTCGTGAATTTTTGAAATCCAAAGATAGCTTTGGATTATAGAACATTAGTGATATTATAGAAATGATAGAATTAATATAATAATATGAATAGGATTAAAACAATAATAATAGTTTTATTGGCTCTATTTGCTGTTCAGGGTTTTGTTATAGTAATAGAAGATTATTTAGGCGCAGAAGGAATAACTTTGGCTTTTGGCATTGAAGCCAGTGATGCTAGGCCGGAGGTCGATTTCGCCAGCATTACAGATGGCCAGATTTTACGTGAATCGATAGATATCAGGTTAAAAGTAAAAGATGCTCAAGAGATTGATGTTTATATTAAACGGTTAGGAAGCCTAGCTAACATATATTTGGGTTCTGCCATACAAAGAGGAGGAGGCAACAACTGGGATTATCTTTGGGATACAAAGATTATTCCGAATGGTAATTACGAGATTTTTGTTGAGATAACTAATAAATACGGCACATATCAAAGCCAATCCCTCAATTTGACGATTAAAAACTATATTATTCCGACTCTGGAATCTGAACAAAGGGATCAAGAGATAGCGGAAATTACGGAAAAAGTTTCTGAAAAAGAAGAAGATATAATAGAGACAGAACTCGAAGCAAGGAATCAAATTGTTCAACAGGTTAATGATGTTATAAAAAAAGAATTGTCCATAGGGCTTTCTCAAGAGACAGAGAACTCCCTCACAGAAGAATTGAGCAGCGCCATAGGGGGAGATTTAAATGAAATTAGTGTTTCTGTCCAGCAAGAGGTTGAGAAGAAAGAAAAGATAGACGAGAAAGAGAAGGCAAAAAGTAAACTTGATAAGAAAATAAAAGAAGAAGAGGAAGATCTGCGGGCGATAGAGGAACAAGAGTCAGAAAAAATGTTTGAAGAAACAGTTGAAAATATTAAAAACGAAAAAAGAGCGGTTATTGAAAAGAAAAAAGTTGAAAAAGAACAGATTGTGAAAGAGATTGAATCAGAAAACACAGAACTCTCTAATCTTAAAGAAGCTAAAGAGGAAAAGAGGGTAAGGGTGGTTGAAAATATCCTAAATATAGTAACCAAGATTACCGGAGAATCCTCAACAATTTCCCAGCAGCTTTCAATTAATGTTGTAAAAGAGATTGAGGACTTAGAGCAAGAGGTAAGCCAAAAAAAGAAAGATAGAATTGAATTAGAAAAACAAATATTGACAGACAGTGATGGTGATGGCTTGCCTGATTCTATAGAGGTGGAGATGGGTTCGGACAGCATGAATCCTGATAGCGACGGGGATGGCTATTTAGACGGTGAAGAAGTAGCCATCGGAGCTGATAGTATGACTCCCAGCACAGACAAGGAAATGGTTTTTCAGGATCCTCGCAAAATAAAGCCTATAAAAGAAGATGTATTCACAATTGAAAGAGCAGAGATTAAAAAATCAGAAGTTACTCAAAAAGAGATTTTCAGGATAGAGGGGAAGGGTTTGCCTAATAGCTTTGTAGCTATCTATATTTACTCTACGCCTATTATAGTAGTTACTAAAATTGATGAATACGGCAGATGGATTTATGAGTTAGATAAGCCGCTTGATCCAGGTGAGCACGAGGCCTATGTAGTTCTAACTAACAATAAAGGAGAGATTATTGTTCGTTCCGAGGCCTTTAGGTTTATAAAATCAGGAGCTAGTGTTTTACAGTTAGTGCCTGGACTTTGGGCTAAAGCATCAGGAGCAGGAGATATAATTTCGCCCTATCAGGCTTCAAGAAATATTTTTGCAGTTTTAACAGCAAGTATTATTGTTCTGGCTTTAGTGATTGCTTTATTCATGGTAGGTTTTTTGAGCCGAAGAAAAGTAAAAGAATATCCATCTTCTTCGGGAGACTCTTTATAAAATGTTGAGCTTGATAAAAAAAGGATTCAATTTTGTTAGGGCAAATCCCAGCTTGCTTGTTTCTTTGCTTTTAATCATTGTTATCCCAGCTTTGATTTTTTTTCTGAGCTCTTATCTAGCTAAAAACTTCCAAGAGAGCATGGATTTAACTTTACAGAAAGAAGCTTTGGCCATACAGGGCGTTCTTTCGCCTTATGTTTTCGAATATTATAATGAACCAATCCTTCTACAAGATAGGGTGAGTTTTTTGACCGAGCAGAATCCAGATTTATCTAGGATCAGAGTTTTTTTGCCAGCAGAAGATGAAAAGTTTAAAATTATTGCTTCTCACAGTAGAGAGGAAGTAGATGACAGACATGAAGAAACAGCCCTAACTCTGTCTTGGCATAAAACTCAGGCTATTGCTTTTCTAGTAGAAGAGGGTGGAGTGAGATATTGGCGAGCTGTTAGCCCTTTTTACAATTTAGAGAATGAAAAAGTTGGGTTAACGAGCATAGACCTTTCTTTAGAGAGTATCGATGCCGCGGTAACCGAAGAGCTGGAAAGAGCATATTTCTTTGCACTGATTGCTATGATTTTGATTCTTTTTTTGGTTATTCACCATACTCATCTTTTCCAATATGTTAATTTGTTCCATAGACTACGCGAGTTAGAAAAATCTAAAGATAGTTTTATGAACATGGCAGTTCATGAATTGCGCTCGCCAATGGTAAATATTAAGAATTATTTAATTGAATTTAAAAGGGAGGTAGAGAACAAACTCAATAAAGCAGAGCTTGAGGATATTTCTCGAGCAGAAATCTCAGCCAAGCGATTAGACACTTTGATTGAAGATATTTTAAATGTTGTCAGAATTGAACAGGGTCAACTTTCTTTCGACCCTCAAGAAGTTTCTCTTGTCACGTTGATAGGAGAAGTAGTTCAAGAACTAAGGGGTAAGGCCGAAGACAGTGGGTTAACTCTAGAATTTGATTTGAATGCCAACAAAGAGGTTATAGCGTCTATTAATCCAAACCGCTTCAAGGAGGTCATTTATAATCTTTTAGATAATGCCATTAAATATACTTTCAAGGGTAAAGTGAGAATAAAAACAGAAAAAGACTTGCCAAGACGCAAATTTTATATTATTATCGACGACACTGGTATTGGCATTTCCGCGGAGGATCAGCAAAAGATTTTTGAAAGATTTTATAGAGTAAAAAGTAGGGAAACCTCTGATATCATTGGCACAGGATTGGGTCTATGGATAGTAAAACATCTTTGCAAAAGATTAAAAATTCCTATTTTGTTAGAAAGCATTAAGGGCGTGGGTTCAAAATTTATTATAGTTTTTCCTTTAAGAGAGCAATAAGAATTTTTTCTTTAATTTATGTTTAAAAAAGAATTTTCTCCGAATTTACGCAAACATATCCGTAAAGAAAAAGCCCGTATCAGACGGGAAGTTTTAGATTTAGACAAACAAGAGGAATTGATTAAAGGACTTTATGTAAAACTTAATCCTGAAAAGATAGAAAGAAAGGCAGATAAAAGGATAGAAGAAAAAAAAGAGCTCAAGAAAGTTGTGAAAAAAAATAAGAAAGAAGAAAAGCCAAAAAAACAGGAAAAACCAAAAGAGAAAAAAGAAAAAAAGCCGGACAAGAAGCAAAAAGATAAAAAAGATGACGATAAATGATATTTATAATTTAGCAATAGAAACAGGGATTAAGGCGGACTTGAGGGGAAGACAGGGCGTTGAAAAAGCTCTTGAGAGGAAAAGGAAAAGATTTGATTCTTTGTCTGACAAAGAAAAGCAGGACTTTGACCAAGAAATGCTTAAAAATCCATATTCTGATTCAAGAATTTTACATATTGCAGAAGATAAAGAGATTAAAAAGATATTAGTTGGAATTGATGTAGATCCGGCAGAGCTTTTAATAGCAAAACAATTAGGAGTTGATTTAGTTATTTCTCATCATCC
>JAHIEL010000020.1 GCA_018901715.1 Patescibacteria group bacterium | reverse complement strand
TTAAAGGGAAAGAGCTGGTCGGATTAAAATACGAACCGCTTTTTGAGAAAAGTGTTGTAGAACACAAAGAAAAATCTAAAAACATTTATCAGACTTTATCAGCTGATTTTGTGAATACTCAAGAAGGAACTGGCCTTGTTCATATTGCTCCTGCTTTTGGGCAGGACGATATGGAGCTAATAAAGAAACAGAAAAATGATTTTCCTATTTTAGTCACAGTAGATGAAGAAGGGAAATTTAAGTCAGAAGTTAAAAAATGGAAAGGCAAGTTTGTGAAAAAAGCTGACCCATTAATAATTGAACACCTTAATAGCAAGGGAAAGCTCTTTGCAGAAGAACAATACGAGCATGATTATCCTTTCTGCTGGAGATGCGACACTCCTCTTTTATATTATCCTAAGGAAAGCTGGTTTATTAAAACAACTGCATTGAAAGACCAGCTTATAAAAAATAATCAAAAGATTAACTGGATTCCCGGGCACATAAAAGATGGTAGGTTTGGCGAGTGGTTGAATGAATTAAAGGATTGGGCATTATCGAGAGAAAGATATTGGGGAACGCCTTTGCCGATTTGGCAGTGCGATAATTGTGAGAATCAAATAGTAATTGGTTCAAGAGATGATTTGAAAAAACAGGAGTTTAGCACGAATAAATATTTTCTTTTAAGGCATGGAGAAGCAAAGTCCAATGTGGAAGAATTTTTTTCAGGATATCCAGAATTAAAAGAAAATCCTTTATCAAAAAAAGGTAAACTTCAGGTAGAAAAATCAACCCAAGAATTAAAAAGCAAAAAAATAGATATAATAATTTCATCCGATATTCAGCGCGCCAAAAAAACATCTGAAATTATTGGAAAAGAATTAGGAATAAAACCTTTATTTGATCAGCGTTTAAGAGAGGTTGATTTTGGTGATTTTAATGGAAAACTTGTAAAAGAAAAAGATAAATTATTTAATCCTCATAATAATTTAGCCCAAGAAGATTTAATAAAACTCCGTTTTGAAAAGCCGTTTCCCAATGGTGAAAATTGGGCAGACATTCGCTTAAGAATGTTGGGTTTTGTAAAAGACATTGATAGAAAATATAAGAATAAAAATATTTTAATTGTGAGCCATCAATTACCTCTTTCTCTGCTTCACAGCACTATGAATGGTCAAACAATTTTAGAGCTGAATAAAGAGAAGGACGCTATTAAGCTTAAAACAGGTGAGTTTAAAGAAATAGTTTTTAATTTATTTCCATACAATGAAAAAGGCGAGCTTGATTTTCACAGGCCATTTATTGATGAAATCAGTTTTAAATGTCCGAAGTGCAAGAAACAAATGAATAGAGTCAAAGAGGTGATTGATTGCTGGTTTGATTCTGGCTCAATGCCGTTTTCTCAAACACATTGGCCATTTAATAATAAGTTATCAGTCATTAATAATGTTTCTAAGCCGCCCGCACTTTTCCCTGCTGATTATATTTCCGAAGCAATAGACCAGACAAGGGGTTGGTTTTATACTTTACTTGCCATATCCACACTTTTGGGCTTTGGGCCGAGTTATAAAAATGTCATTTGCTTGGGTCTTGTTTTAGATGATAAAGGGCAGAAAATGTCTAAGTCAAAAGGAAATATGGTTGATCCGTGGAAAATAATAGATGTTTATGGAGCAGATGCTTTGCGATGGTATTTTTATACAGTTAATCAGCCCGGCGCTTCCAAGCTTTTTTCAGAAAATGATTTGGATAAAAGCGTTAAAAAGTTTTTAATGTGTTTTTGGAATTGTTATAAATTTTTGGATTTATATAAAGATAAAATTAACAAAACTGAACCTGTTGAAGTACAGATTGAGAATATCTTGGACAAGTGGATTGTTTCTAAGTTAAATGGTTTGATTGGTAGCGTTAGTAAAGAATTGGACAAAAATAATATTACTGTTGGGGCAAGGATGATTGAGGACTTTGTTATAAATGATTTATCTTTATGGTATATCAGGCGATCCAGAAAGAGATTTCAAGACCCAAAAACAGACAAAGAATTCAATCAAGCGTTTTCTGTTTTGCGTTTTATTCTTTTGGAAGTTTCAAAAATTCTTTCACCTTTTGTTCCATTTATCGCAGAAGAGGTCTATCAAAACTTATCAGACAAAGAGATAAAAAGTGTTCATTTGACTGATTGGCCTAAGACGGATAAGAAAATGGTTAACAATGGTTTGGAAGCACAAATGGAAGCATTAAGGAAAATTGTAGGAATGGGGCTGAACTTAAGAAATAATGCATCTATTAAAGTAAGACAACCATTGGTTAAATTAGAAATTGAAAAAGGAAAATTGAGAATCAATGAAGAGTTATTGAATTTGGCAAAAGATGAATTAAATGTTAAACAAGTAGTGTTTGTAGATAAGATTCAAGAAAAAGATATGGAAATTATTGAAGACAAGGACCTAAAAATTGCTATAGATATCAAGATTACTCCAGAGCTTAAGCAGGAAGGAATGATAAGGGAAATTTCAAGGCAGATTCAGCAAATGAGAAAAGACGCTATTTATAAACCAAAAGACAAGATTGTGGTTTATGCAAAAGGAGAAGGTGATTTGAATAATTTTTTGAATAATCATAAGAAGGAATTAATAAAACAAGCCAAAGCAGAAGATTTGATTTTAAATCACAAAGAAAAATTTGTTTTTGATGTGGAGAAAGAAACGAAAGTGGACGGGCTAAAACTTTGGTTAGGATTAAAACTTATAGTAAAATAATATATTATGCCAAACATACATCAATCATTTGTTAAATTTCTTATGAACCACGCTCCTTCTGCAAAGACAACGAGTACAAATCGTTATCCAGGAACACCGCAGGAGCGTGTACCAGAAGGGGAAATAACACAAAGAGAAACAGGGCAAGGCATTTTTGGTAATAGGAGTTGTTTAACTAGGCCTCGACTTAAGGTAGCCCTTAAAAAAGATAAGGGAAAGGTTCCGGGAATGGGTGTTGCTTATACTCAAAAAGAAAGGTTAGAGTTTGAGGAAAAAGATTTTTCAAAAGAGAAATACGGCACTCATCTTACTCCGTATGAGATTCACAAAGAAATCAAAAAACTCAAAAAGACAAGTATGTATTCGTCTGATTTGGGAGTCAAGGCAAGAGCAAGAAAGAAAGTTAAATATTTTGGACAATTAAGAGGAGATGAAAAATGAGAATTAAAATTTTACTTATTCTAATTATCACAACTGTCGCGCTAGCAGGCATTGGCTATTTGGTTTACCAAGACAATTCTTATTCAAAAGATGTTGTAAGGTTAGAAATTATTGGGTCTGAAAAGGCAATGGTTGGAGAAGAAATAGAATATACAGTAAGGATAAAAAATAACAGCGATATGCGAATGGAAGAACCGCAACTGATTTTTGAATTTCCAAAGGCATCAATAGTGCCTGAAGGGCAAAGTTTGAGAGCTATGGTTGAGAGCGAACAATTTGATAACTTTATTTATCCTGGGCAGGAAAAAACTTTTTCTTTTACTTGCAGGATATTTGGCAAGGGCGGAGATATCAAGGAGGCGAAAGCAACACTTTCTTATAGACCAAAGAATTTAAAGACCGGGTATGTTTCTAAAACAAGCCACTTGTTAAGCATTGAAGAAGTTCCTTTAACTTTTGAGTTTGATATGCCTTCCAGTTCTGGCCCTGGGCAGGCGCTGGGCTTTTCACTAAACTATTTTTCTAGTATTGATTATCCCCTTTCTGATATTGAGATTAAAATGAGTTATCCTGTTGGGTTTGGATTAAATGAAGCAGATCCAAAAGGGCTTTCAGATACAGAGTGGAGAATTCCTTTATTAAACAAGGCAGAAGGAGGCAGAATTAATATTTCGGGCAATCTTTCAGGAGAAACAGGAGAAACCAAAACTTTTCGGGCAGAATTTGGGATTTGGGAAGGAGGCGAATTTATTGTTTTAAAAAATATAACAAAGCAGGTAAAGTTAGCTGAACCATCTGTTTATATCTCCCAGACAATCAACAATGTTTCTGAATATACAGCAAATCCAGGAGATCTTCTGCATTATAATATAATATTTAGAAACATCGGCAATTCTCCTTTAAATGATTTATTTTTAGCAGTGCGATTAAACGGAGCATTATTTGATTTTAATACTATCCGCTCTACTGATGGACAGTTTCAGCAAGGAGATAATTCAATTATATGGGACAGTATGAATATTTCCAAACTAAAATTTTTAGATGTAGGGGAGGAGGGAGAGGTAGAGTTTTGGATCAAGCTAAAAGATGAAGTAAGCCAAATTTCTAAGCCAAAATTGGAAAATCAGGTAATTTTAGGTCAAACGAGCAGGAAGTTTACAAGTAAAGTGAATACAAAAGCAGGAGTCGAGCAAACTGCTTATGTTGGGGACGAGATATTCGGCAGCGAGGCAAGCCTTCCTTTAGAATCAGGAGTAAAAGGCGAGTTTACTATAATCTGGCGGGTGAAAAATTATTATAATTTGTTGCAAGATGTAAAAATAAGCGCTGTGCTTCCAAGACAAGCAAAGCTTACTGGAAAAGTATTACCACAAAAGCTTTCTTTTGACCCAGACACAAGAGAGATTGTTTGGTCTGTTGGAGAAATGGATCCTATGCAGGGCGTTGAACAGCTTCATCAGTTGGCTTTTCAAATAGAACTTGAGCCGACTAATAGCCAGAAAGGCAAATTTGCTGAATTGGTTGGTGATACTATCTTTAGTGCTACTGATAGCTGGACTGGCGAGCGTATTTCAGCAACTAGTTCGCCTATTACTACTCAAATATTTGGAGAAGATGGGAGGGTAAAGGAATAATAATTGATAATTAATAATTAATCATTAAAGACAAGAAAGAAAAAAGAGAAAATCATTGATTATTAGGGAAAAGAAAACAAAAAATAGAAAAATTATATGACTGACTTAATGCAAAAAATTATATCTTTTTCTAAGCGCAGGGGCTTTGTGTTTCCTTCTTCTGAAATCTATGGCGGATTTAATTCAAGCTATGACTTTGGGCCTTTGGGCGTATTGCTGAAAAATAATATCAAAAAGTCCTGGCTAGACGAGATGCTTAAAAATCAAGAGAATATTGTCGGCATAGACGCAGCAATTCTTATGTCTCCTAAGGTTTGGCAGGCGTCTGGCCATTTGACTGCGGGTTTTGCAGATGAATTGGTTGAATGCAAAAAGTGCCATAAAAGATTTAAATTAGACGAGCTTGAAGAAAAGAATTGCCCAGAGTGCAAAGGAGAGATAACAAAGCCTAAGCAATTTAACTTAATGATGAAGACCTTTGTGGGTTCCACAGAAGATGAAAATACTGTTGCTTATTTAAGAGCAGAGACCTGTCAGGGAATATATGTTAATTTCAAAAATGTAATGAATTCTATGCGTCTAAAACCACCTTTCGGCATTGCCCAAATCGGTAAGTCCTTTAGAAATGAAATTACTACTAAGAATTTTATTTTCCGAATGAGAGAGTTTGAGCAAATGGAAATGCAATGGTTTTGCGATCCAAAAGAAGTAGATAAATGGTTTGATTATTGGAAAGAGCAACGGCTTAATTGGTATTATGGATTAGGCATAGATAAAAAGAAATTAAGAGCAATAGAAATTCCAGAGAAAGAAAGAGCTCATTATGCTAAAAAGCAAGTGGACATAGAGTATGAATTTCCTTTTGGTTGGCAAGAGATTGAGGGAATTCACAATAGGGGGGACTGGGACTTGACCCAACATTCAAAAAGCAGCGGAGAGAGTTTATCCTACAAAGACATTGAGGCAGAAAAAGAATTTATTCCGTATATTGTTGAGACCTCTGTTGGTGTTGAAAGGAGTTTGCTCGCCTTTTTAACTGATGCTTATTTTGAAGTTGATGGTGGCAGAACTGAAACCACAGAGTCAACAAAAGAAAAAGAGATTATTTTAAAACTTAATAAAAAATTAGCTCCTTTCCAGGTTGCGATTTTACCTCTTTTGAAAAATAAGCCAGAACTAATTAAAAAAGCTAAACAAGTTTACAAAATTTTGAAACCGCATTTTATGCTTCAATACGATGAGAGCGGTTCCATTGGCAGAAGATATAGAAGACAGGACGAGATAGGCACTTTGTCCTGTATTACAATTGATTTTGATACTTT
>JAHIEL010000019.1 GCA_018901715.1 Patescibacteria group bacterium | reverse complement strand
TACTCCAGTTACTTTTACATTACCTAAGGCAAGAGCATTAGTAAAAGCAGGGTTGTGTGCCACGGCAGTGGGCATCCAGTCGGCCAGTTTACGGACTAGAGCTCTGTATAATCGGTCTGATACATTAGAGCAAGTATTAGCCATTGGAGATGTCGTTAGCCAAGTTGCTAAAGAAACTAAAAAGAAAATAGATGTTCGTTATGATTTTATTTTAGATAATCCATGGGAAAATGAAGAAGACCTTAAAGACAATATTCGTTTTGTTTTGAAACTGAAAAGGCCATTCAGCTTAATGTTATTTTCATTAACATTTTATCCAGAAACAGTTCTTTATGAAAAAGCTCGTCAAGAGGGGATTATTCAAGATGATTTAAATCAGGTTTATAGAAAAACCCAATTAGATCCTATCCGCAGTTATTTTAATGCTTTATTAATACTAACTGGTTTAGGAATGCCAAAATTTCTAGTTGAATTTTTATTAAATACAAATATTCCGAAAAAGCACTTAATTAGTCCCTTATATTTTTTAGTTCGTTTATATACATTAAAGAAAGAGTTAAGAAGCGTTATGGTTAAAGGTTTTTTGCGTGGGGATTTTCAATGGGTATATACCGCATTTTTAATATTTATCGGAAGAATAAAGCAAAAATTTGTTTTAGCAAAACATACAGAACTAGTAAGATTTAAAGGAAAAGCAGGGGAAATTTAATAAAATATAAAATGAGATTATTAGGTAAAATCAAAAATCGGTTAGAATTATACATAGGATTAATTAGAGATAGAAAGGAAATAAAAGAACTATATCGTTCTTTTGATGAGATAACGAAGAAAGATTTTCTTTCAATATTAAAATTCAACTTAATCAGATCCTTGAAGCCCTATTTTTTATTTAAAGAAGAGAAAAAAATTACAATTTTTACAGCTCTGAAGACAAAGCTTTCATCTTTGATAGTTACATTTTTAAACCAGCCGAAATAAAACAAGATTTTCCAAAAAGTTCCTTTTCAGAAATAATTTGGGGATGCTCTGTTCTTATTGAGGAAATTTTAATTACTAAAGCTTATGAAGATAAAGAAGTAAAGATTGAGCCGGAAGATATTGTTTTTGACTGTGGAGCTAATATTGGAATATTTTCTATTTATGCGGCTAAAAAAGCAAAAATGGTTTATGCCTTTGAGCCGGGCAAGGACGAGGCAACTGCTCTGTCTGAAAACAAGCGGCTTAATAAATGCTATAATATCAAAATTATTCCCAAAGCTGTCTTGGACAAGATAGAAAGAGCGAAATTAGTTCTTTTGGGAACAGGTAGTCATTATTTAGTTAGTAGCAGCAATATAGATAGAGGAGCGGTTGATGCGCAAACTATCTCTATTGATAAATTCGTCAAAGAAGAAAGTTTAGACAAAGTAGATTTCATAAAAATGGATATTGAGGGCTCAGAGGAAAAAGCTCTTCTTGGCGCTAAAGAAACTTTAAAAAAGTTTAAACCAAAATTAGCAATATCCGTTTATCACAAATTCAATGATTTTTATCAACTTCCTCTTTTGATAAAAAAAATAAATCCGGATTATAAAATTAGAGTTAAAAACAAAAAAGGGACATTAATGACTTATGCCATTTAAAATTAAAAATTAAAATATGTCTATTGCTTAGTTGAAAAATTGTCTTAATAGATACTAAAATTATCATAGTCTAAAATTATTAAAAGTATTATTTCACTATTTTTTATGAAACAAAAAACAAATATGATCCCTTCCTCTGTTAAAGCAGGAGAATATAATTGGTTAAGAAGATTTATAAAAAGCAATAAAAAAATACACTCTTTTTTTTATAAGTTACTAAGGTGCAACAGGACTGTTTTTATATTGAGGAGTTTTTGGAGAAATACAAATATTTTGTTTGGTTCTGTAGTAATCGAAACTATATCCATATGTAATAGAAAGTGTTCCTTTTGTCCGCTTACTTATGATGCTACACCAGGAGAAGTAATGACAAATGAGATTTTTAATAAAATAATAACCGAGTTAAAAGAACTAAATTTTAAAGGCAAAATATGTCTCTCTTGTTATGGCGAACCAATTTTAGATAAAAAATTAATAGAACGGGTAGAAAAGATAAAAAAAGAATTGAATTCTTTTATTACAATTAACACAAATGGCGATTTTTTAACCTATAAAAAGTTTAAAGAACTTGTCTCTGCGGGGATAGATGTTTTTTGTTTAAGCCAACACGATAAAGAGCCATCAGAGCAGATTAAGCTTTTGTTTAGTAATATAAAAGAAGATGAGCTAAAACATATAATATTCCAAACAGTAACTGAAAATTCAATAACACTTACTAACCGGGGCGGTTCAGTACCGACAAAAACCTTACATCCATTTTTTTGTGCCCCAATGCTTCTAATAATTAGAGCTGACGGAGCTATCCCTATTTGTTGTAATGATTATTATAAGGAAATAAACTTTGGGAATATTAAGGAGGAAAAATTACTTGATATCTGGAATAAACCTTTTTATAAAAAAGTCAGAAATGAGATAAAAAAAGGGATTTTTAATTTTGAAATTTGTAAAAAATGTTTAGGTTTAAATTCTTAAAAATTTATTCGTCGTAAAAAAAAATAATATGTCTATTAAAGATTTAACACAAAAATTATTAGCAAACTTTGGAATAACATTGATTAAGTTAAACAAAACTGATTTGATAAATCAACTCAATAGAGAAAAAAGAATAATTCAAACCCCTCTTGGGATTGAGACATTATATTCTCTTGTTAAATCCGCAGGAAAAATAGAAGGAGATATCGTCGAAGTTGGGGTTTATAAAGGGGGAAGTGCAAAAATTATCTGTGAAGCAAAAGAGAATAAAGTTTTACACTTATTTGATACATTTGAGGGGTTTCCTAAGCCTACTGAAGTTGATGATAATACGTTCAGTGAAGGTGAGTTTAAAGAATCGTTAGAAAATGTTAAACAATATTTAATAGAATATGAAAATGTATATTTTTATAAAGGAGTGTTTCCTAATACTGCTCAGGAGGTAGAAGATAAACATTTTTCATTTGTTCATTTAGATGTTGATTTGCATAAAGGCACATTGGACTGTTTAAAATTTTTTTACCCACGAATGAATATAGGAGGAATGATTATTTCACACGATTATCCATTCAAATGGGTGAGGGATGCATTTGAAGAATTTTTTAAAGACAAGCCAGAACCAATTATTTTAATAACCAGAAGCTAGTGTTTAATTATAAAAACAACACAATAATATGTCTGTTGCTTGGTTAAAAAATCGTTTTACTGATTTGAAATATACTGGTTGGATTATTAAAAACTGGAATTATTTAAGAAAAGGTAAATATCCATTACATCCTTTTTTCTTTTATTGGTTCTTATACCCAATCCCGCGGTTAGTTTTTGGCAGAGAAAAAGCTATTGATGTTTCTCGAAAAATTATTAAGTGCTTTATGAATGGGAATCTCATTATTCCTTTACCAATTAAAAGTTTAGAAGTTTGCTATATAGCCCTTAGAGATTCAGTAGATTTTGATGCGTTTAGGGAGATTTGTATAGAAGATCACTACAATTCTTCTCAAATTAAAAAGGGAATGACTGTTGTAGATATTGGAGCTCATATTGGGACATTTACTCTTTCAGTCGCCAAAAAGGCAGGTAAACAAGGAAAAGTAATCACCATTGAACCAGAATTAAACAATTTTACTCAATTAACTAGAAATTTAGAGATAAATAAAATAAAAAATGTAATTCCTGTAAATCTTGCTTTAAGTGATTTTAACGGTAAAGGAGACTTCTTTGTAAGTAAGGGCTCTGGCTGTCATTCTCTCCTCCCCAGAGAGGGCGAGAATATTATTAATAAAATTCAGGTTAAGATTAAAACTTTAGACACTTTACTTGAAGAATCAAACATAACAAGAATTGACTTATTAAAAATTGATGCCGAGGAAGCTGAGCTTAAAATTCTTAAAGGAGCTGAAAAAACATTACTCAAAAATCCTCAGATGAAAATAGTAATTGCTGCTTATCACTCTCCGAATGAAGCTCAAGAAGTAGTTGAGTACTTAAAAAAATTAAATTTTAAACCTAAAATTATTTTAGGAAATTTTACTTTAGTAATAGTTGAATAAAAGAAATTATGAAAAAAATTGAAAATAATTCTTTACCAAAGGTCAGTGTTGTTATTCCAACTTATAAACGTTCTCACTTAATTGGAAGAGCTGTGAAGAGTGTTTTAAATCAAGCCTATCAAAATTTTGAAATTATTATCATTGATGACAGTCCAGATGATGAAACAGAAAAGATTGTTAAAAATTTCAATGATATTAGGATAAAATATACCAGGAATAAGATAAGAAGGAACTTTTCTGGAGCAAAAAATCAAGGAGTAGAAGAGTCCAGTCCAGATTCAAAGTATATTGCTTTTCTTGACGACGATGACGAATATTTCCCTTTGTTTTTGGAAAAAACAATAAGGAGATTAGAAAAGAAAAAAGATGTTGGGTATGTAATCACTCAGCCTGAGGTTAGACTCCAAAATGGAGAGAGACTTAGACAAATACCTGGCGAGTGGAATTGGGACGAAACATGGAATAAAAATGTTGGAAACGGTTGTGTCTTAAGAAAAGAAATTTTTACTAAAGAAAACATTTGGTTTGATGAAAAATGTTTATTTGAGGATTTAGATCTTGGACTTAGAATTTTACAGCGCTTTAAAGGAGAATTTATGTCTGATGTATTGAGAGCATATTATTATCCTCTTATTAAGGGAGAATCGCATTCAACATCTTTTACGAAAGAAACGCCATCAGAAGAAATAGAATACTTTTATAAAAAAAATTATCAGATTTATAAAAAAGCCGGGAAAAAAGCATTAGCTTTTGTCCATTTTCTTACCGGTAAAACCTTTTCTAAAGCAGGACAAATGAAAAAAGGAAGGTTTCATCTTTTAAAAGCTTTTCAATGTTATTCACGACTTGAATATCTTTTTTATTATCTTTTAGCTTTATTTTTTCCAAAGTCATTCCAAAGCTCTTATCTTATAATTTTAAAAACTAAGATTTTTGGAAGGTGGACTAAATTATAAAAATCTTTAATATGTCAAAACTAACAATACCGTTTTCTTTAATTAAATCAATAATAAAGTCCAACAAAAGATTGCACAAATTTTTGCTTAAGCTTGAACATAGTAATATGTATATATTTAATCTCTTTTCTATAGCTCGTAATATTAATGTAGATATAAATTCTATATTCAAGTTTGTAGAAATAGAGATATGTCCACTATGTAATCGGAAATGCTCATTCTGTCCTATTAGTAAGGACAATATTCCGAAGAAATTAATGAGCAATCAACTTTTTGGCAAGATTTTAAGCGAACTCAAAGAATTGAATTTTAATGGTGATATATGTTTGAGTAGCTATGGCGAACCATTGCTTGATAAAAGATTAGCTGGGTTTGCTAAGAGAGTTAAAGCAGAGTTAGGCTCAAAAATTATTATAGCTACAAACGGTGATTTTCTAACCATAGAGAGATTTAAAGAACTTGTGTCAGCTGGCATTGATACCATTATTGTGAGCCAACATGATAAGGAACCATCGTCAACTATCAAAGATATGTTTTAAAAATTTCTTCTATTGAACGAAAACATTTAATTTTTCAAATTGTTAATGAAAATTCATCGCTGGTTAATCGTGGCGGTTCCGTTAAAGTAAAAACTTTAAAGACATTAGTAGATTGTCGTATTCAAGATATTTTTATAAGAGCAGATGGAGATGTAAGGTTTTGTTGTAATGATTATTACTGCGAAGTGAGATTGGGCAATGTGAATCAATCTAAGTTAATTAATATATGGAATAGTACATTCTACAGAAAAATTCGAAATGAAATAAAAAGAGGAATTTTTAATCTTGAAATTTGTAAAAAATGTCATAATAAAAAATATGAAAAAGAAATCTAAAAGAAATTTCAAAGGATTAGTCCAGGATATCTTACATTTTATTGGTTATGATATTCAGTATTATTATCCTAATTATTCAGATTGTCCCAGAGGGTTTATTCAGTTTCTACGAAAGTATTATCGGGGGAGGAAAAATTTGATTGGTGCTGAAATTGGAGTACATAAAGGAGAGAATGCTGTAAATATTTTAAAGTATCTCCCGATTAAAAAACTTTATCTTATAGATCCTTACAAAGATTATCCAAATTATACCGAGAGTGAAGACTCCAGCACTAACCAAAAGGGATTAGATGATGCTCGAGTTCAAGCTTCTCAGAAATTATCTGAATTCGAGAATAAGATAGTTTGGATAAATGAATTTTCGGACATGGCCCATAAAAAAATCCAAGAGAAATTAGATTTTGTTTATATAGATGGAAATCATAGTTATGAATTTGTTAGAATGGATATGAAAAATTATTATCCTCTATTAAAAGAGAAAGGAATTCTGGCAGGACACGATATTGAACCTTCTGTGCATACTGGTGTCTTATTCGCATTTACTGATTTTATCAAAGAAAAAAATCTTTTATGTCATATTATTACTCCTGATTGGATAATAGTTAAAGGGGGAAAATTAATCTACTAAAAAAATAAGACAATAATATGAAAAAAATACCAAAAGTTAGTGTTGTTATTCCAACTTATAAACGCTCCCACTTAATTGGAAGAGCGGTTCGAAGTGTCTTGAACCAAACCTATCAAGATTTTGAGATTGTTGTAGTTGATGATAATCCTGATAACGAGACTGAAAAAGTAGTAGATAATTTCAACGATATAAGGATAAAATATATTCACAATAAAGTTGGAACCAAACTCAAAACGATTAACTATATTTCTAAAGCAAGAAATCAAGGAGTTAGAGAATCTAATCAAGATTCAAAGTATATTGCCTTTTTGGATGATGATGATGAATGGTTCCCTCGGTTTTTAGAAAAAACAACAAAGAGATTAGAGGAGAAAAACGAACTTGCATTTGTAACTACTTATGCTGAGTTAAGAACTCAAAGTGGTGAAAAACTTCCAAAAATACACGGTAAATTGAGTGATTGGTGGAATGTAGGTGCTGGAAACGGTTGTGTTTTAAGGAAAGAAATATTTGACAAGCAAAATATTTGGTTTGATCAGACAACGATTTTTGATGACCAAGATTTTGGATTCAGAATTTTAAAAAATTTTAACAATAAAGCAGAGTCTATACCGGAAGTATTATATGTATTTTACTGTTATCCTGCTGTTAAGGGAGAATCTGCTTCGACTTCTCTTACATCAGAAGGCATAGAAGATTTTTATAAAAAGAATTATCAGATTTATCAAAAAATAGGAAGAAAAGCATCGGGCTGGCTTTGTTTTTTTACTGGAAATCTTTTTTGCAGAGCAGGAAAAATACAAGAAGGAAGAAATTATCTTTTAAAAGCGTGTTTGACTTATCCTCATCCAAGATATCTTTTACATTATTTAATAAGTCTTTTTTTTCCAAGTTCATTTCAAAATATACGTCTGAAAATTTTAAAGCAAAAAATCTTTAGAGGGAAAATTTAATTTTAAGAAGTTTTTTCTAATGATTAAAAAGATTAATAACCAAAAATATTTTTTAGAAAATCAACGATTTTACAATCGTTTATTTGAAGATGGAGACCATTATGGGGTCAAAGAGTATTGGCATGGATGGGCTGGTAATTTTCACAGATATAGAATTAAAGTGTTAAGGAATGTTTTTGTGAACACTCTAAAATGCCAAAAAGAGACCCGCATATTAGATATTGGTTCTAATGTTTCTGTATTTGGAGAACTCTTTATATCAGACGATTGCCCTAAGATAACAGCTTTAGAGATTTCAACAACAGTTATTGAAAAAGCAAAAAAAATTAGTCCTCATATAAAATTTATAGCAGGTGATGCTGAAAATCCCTATCTAGAAGGTAAGTGGGATATATTATTTGCTGGTGAGATAATTGAACACTTATCTCATCCCCAAAAGGCACTTTCTAATTGGAGTAATTTATTGAAACAAGGAGGTTATCTTGTTATTTCAACGCCAAATCGTCATTTTAGTCGAAAGACTAAAGAGCATATTTCTCTCTTAACTATAAAAGAAACAAAAGAAATGCTTGGTAAATTAGATATTAAAATAGTAAAGATAATTGGTATAGATTTATTTATTCCATTTTTTGACCGTTTATTCAATGCAATTGCAAAGTATATCCCTAAATCTTCTCCAATGTGTGATATAATATTCCAAACCAAGATGAAATCAACTTTTAAATTGCCCTGGCTGGCAAGAAATATAATTTATGTTGCAAGAAAATCTTAAATCTCAAAAAGAGAAAAAAGTAGGAATATTAGGTGCCCATTATTATCTTTGGTATGGCAGACCTACTTTTCCCATTATTGGCGGAGGGGTTTGGCGGTCAGGCTATACTAATCAGCCAGTTTTAGGCAAATATAACAGTCGGCATTCGGGAGTAATTAATCAGCATATTGGCTGGGCGCAAGAAGCGGGAATTGATTTTTTCGCTATCAATTGGCACGATTCTCATAGCTGGGACGATATCACTCTCAAAGATTATTATCTACCACATAAAGCAACAGCAGAAATAAAATTTTGCATTCACTATGATAGCTCATTAGCTCTAAATATTTTTAAAAATCCACTTTCTTATGACTTTAATGACAAATATTCCCCAAACAAAACCAAAGGAGAAAAATTTCTTGAAGATTTTGAATATCTAGCAGATAACTATTTTAACCATCCGCAATATTTGAAAATCAACGGTCAGCCAATAGTTATAATTTATATTGCTCGTGCTTTTAAGAATAATTCAAAATATTTTGAACAATTAAAGGTCAATATGCAGAAAAGAAATATTTCTTTATTCTTAGTTGCTGATGTAGTTTGTTGGGCTGGTGTTAAATTAACTAAAAGAAATCTATCATATATTTGGGATAAGTCACCAAAGGAGGTGATTAATATTCTTTGTCAAGTCATTAATCGTTTATTTTTAAGTAAATACGAAGATGATATTTATCTTAGTAAGTACTTTAAGGGTATTACTGGATATAATATGTATTCAGTTAATCGAACGCCAGATTTTCTTAAAAATGTAGACAAGATTTATCAAAAATTCTATAATTATGGGCATTCTAACAATCTTCATTTTATTCCTACTATTACCCCAGGATACGATGACAGAAATCTTAGTGGATTAAATCGTCCGATTTTAGGCAGGAAAGATGGAGGATTTTATAAGGATTTTTGGGAAATAGCTGAAAAATACATTGATCCATCACTCAAAATGGCTTTAATCACAAGTTTCAATGAATGGCACGAAGGAACAGAGATTGAACCATCAAGAGAATACGGAACTAAATATCTCAAACTTACTAGATTGCTAAAAAATAAAAATTAAATAAATTAATAAATAATATAATTTAAAATATGGCTAATATTTTCTCAAAAGCTAAAAGAGCGATAACAATGTATGCTAATCCAGAATCTTATCGTCCCAAAACTGCTCGTTTGATTATTACCACTAGCTGTCAATTTCGTTGTCAGATGTGTACTTTT
>JAHIEL010000018.1 GCA_018901715.1 Patescibacteria group bacterium | reverse complement strand
TATTTTAGAGAAATAAGAAAAATAATGCAAGCCAAATATCCACAGCCCCCTAAATCCTAGTTGGAGCATCAATGAGAATAAGTATGAAATTGATAATTCCCCTAGCAGCTACAAGAACAGCAAAAGCAATAATAGTATATAAAACAATCTGTCTGCCTTTTGTAATCTGTTCCGGCTTGCCCGAAGAAGTGATTATCATAAATCCGCCAACCATTATAAACAGGGCTGTGAGCATATAGGCAATAACATAAACTATATTAGTAATAGTAGTAACCAATCCGGCAATAGTACTCGTAGCCAGAGGATTGCCTGCACCGTTTCCTGGAAAAACTGGTGGTCCCTCAAGAACATTTACCACAACGGGCGCTCCACTTCTTGAGCCAGGGACACCGCCAAAACCACCACCTGCAAACCACCCGGTGCTTGGAGTGATAGAATACTGTCCAATAGTGTTATATTGATGATTAAAATCAAAATCGCAAATCACTGTTTTAATCCCTGTTGAAGCAGGGTCAGTTGCACAGGGGCAACTTCCTAAAGTTTCAGAACCTTCCGAGCCCCCATAGTTAACAGTCGCACTAAAATCTTTTGGGTCCTGCCAATCACAAGACGCATTAATTCTTAAAACTCCTTTTATAAAATTTCCCTCTATTATGCTTTGAGGAGCAACTTCAGCAATAATCGGCTCGGCAAAAAAATAAGAACTAACCATTATTGGCGAAAAAAACAGTAATAATAAACTTAAAATTATAAAAAACTTTTTCATCTTAAACTCCTAAAATTAATTTGACCAAATTCCAAATACCAATAGCGGAAGCAAGGATTACCAAGCCAAGCAAGGCATAGGTTACTACTTTTTTAGCTGTGGCAACTTTTGTCGGATCTCCGCCAGAAAAAATAAAATAATAAGCACCGACTATTATCATTAAAACAGCTACTACAATTGATATGGGCCAAAGCCAGCTCATAATTTTAATAAGCATTGCTTCAAATCCACTTATTCCGCCTCCCCCGCCTGGGTTAATAGGGTCAATAAAAGTCGGCTTAAGTGCTAAAACGCTGTTAGCTAAAATGAAACAAAGCACTATAACAATTATAATCTTAAAATCCATAATTATTTTGTAAATGTTAAGTCGTCTTTAAACATAAAAGAAAGTGTTTTTATCATTATAATGGTTCCAAGCATAACTGCGCAATAGAGGATTATCTTTTTGCCAAGCTCAATATTAGACGGATTACCTGCAGCACTTAGAAACATAAACCCACCGACTATAATGCCTATAGGAAGAATGATTATAGCTATCCAAAATGCAACATCAATTATTTTATCAAGTAAATCGCCAAATTTAAAATACTTTAAAGGATTGATTTCATCTTGTGGAGCTGGCGTAGCAACTGGGCCACCTTCTATTTGGCAATTACTATTACAACCATCTCCAGAAATAACATTTCCATCATCACATCTCTCCCCTGATTCAATCATAGCATTGCCACAAACTGGGGGAGTTGTAGGAGGACCTACTGGAAATCTTTGAGTTTTTTGCACGCAATCCGTGGGTCTGGCACAATTGCAAGAAATAGCAGTAGTAACATATACTCCTTCTGAAGAATAAGTATGAGAAAAATTTGTTTTGCAACTTATATCCATACCTGCGGGAGTGCACGAACTAAATTGAGTTGGCGAGCCATCACCAAAATCCATGGTCACACACCAACTAGCCATACCGCCCACAGAGTGTTCTGAAACAACGCTTATGAGGGCTGGAGCACCAGCAGTTCCAGAATAAGTTGCAAAATAAACATATTCAGGAGGGAATGCCTCTGCTTTGAATCCAATACCTAAACATAAAAGCACTATTCCAATTAAAAAGAAAAGTTTTATAGATTGAGCACTCTGTTTTGTTCGCAGAAAATACATAATAATTTAATCCAAATATAAATAATCAATTATTGTCTATAAAAATTAACTTGCCATTGTGTTAATAATAAACATTATTATTCCTCTTGCCAAAAGCATTATTGTATAGCCAATAAGTGTCCAAATTATAATTCTCTTGCCAAGCTGAACTCTTGTTATGCTCCCGCCTGAAGTTGCTATCACATAAGCACCGATGAGAATCATTAAGACCACAAGCACCATTGATTGACTAAAAATAGAAATAATCCCTACCCAAATAAAAGTAATAATGTCGTCCCAGATTAAAGGATTTCTATAATCAGAAACCCCTGCCACGCAATCGTTGTCACTTGCATTGTCGCAACCAATGCCGCAACAGCCATCTCCGCTTAAACATCCGCAGTCAGGGTCATCTGCCACCGTGCAACCTGCAGGGCAATTCCCATTGCACCCATCAGAAGCGCAAAGCATAGGCCCCATCACCCTAACTTGAGTTGTCTCGCTCACACAACACGGATCGCCTGGCGTTATTGGGGTAGGACAAATTGTAGCTAATGGACTAACGCTATCTAAATAACATAGCGTAGCAGTAATTGTATAATTTCCAGGGATATTATAAGTTACTGGAGCGCTATTACCGCTACAATTATGGCCTCCTGGCTGGCAAGTAACAGCTACATTATTCCCATTGCCCATATCAATCACAACTGTGTTCGCAACATTGTCGCTATAAGCCCAAGCATCAACGCTTATTCTAATGCTTTCGCCAGTATTAATAACTGCTTGAGTTGGACTAATATTAAGGCGATACAAACCAGCAACCTCTCCAGCAAAAACTAAAATCGGAGAAAGTAATAAAACTATTAAAAAAAATTTAAACCTTGGCATAAACCGTTCCCCAATGATAAGTGCCTGCTTCTAAGTCCTTTATTTTTTTCAACTCAAGCTTTACTGCTATTTTATGCAATTCATCCGGAGTCACTCTTTCTTCTGTGGGTCCAAAAGGAGAGTCCTTTTTCCAATCAATTATCACAACTTTCCCTTTTGGCTTTGTAATTCTTTTTGCTTCTTTTAGCATCGCTTCTTTGCTTTCTGCTTGAAACAAAATATTGGAAACTACAACTATATCTAATGCATTGTCTTGCAAAGTAGAGCCATTGGGTTCTTCAAGGTCGCATTTTATTTCTTTGAAATTATTCAGGCCTTCTGCTCTTGCCCTGCCCCTTAATGCAGAAAGTGGCTCTTCTTGAATATCTAAAGCATAAACCATACCTTTGCCTAATTTTTTTGCCAAAGGAATTACAAAACCGCCAGGACCGCAACCAAATTCTGCGGCATGATAATCAGGCCTTAATTCAAGCTGGCTCACT
>JAHIEL010000017.1 GCA_018901715.1 Patescibacteria group bacterium | reverse complement strand
CTTAGTGTCATTAAAGATGGGCATACTAGGCAGATTGATTTAGGAATAGCAAATGGTGTTTGTTTTGCAAATACCATAAGTATTGGGTTGGATGCTTTGATAAATCAAAAAGCAACAGATAGAAAACCATTCTTTCAGGGACTGGGATTATCATTTATTGCTTATGTCGCAGCCATTGTTCTGATGATGTTTGAAAAAAGGAACGACCCTGAAGTTTCCTTTAAAACTGATTCAGAGAGTTTTAAAAGGAAGATAGGGTTCGCAACCATAACAAACTGCCACAGATATGGCAGGGGATTTCTTATCAATCCATTAGCAAAAGTTGATGACGGATGGCTTGATTTATGCATTTTTAGCCCTGTGCCGTCTCTAATCTTTCCATACTATGCCCTGAAAGCAAAGGAGGGGGCTCATATTTTTCTTACAGAACAGTTTTCTTTCCATCGTTTTCAAGAGTTAGAGGTTAGAAGCTCTTTTCCTGTTATGTCTCAAATTGACGGAGAAGTGCATGGGCTATTAGACCAATGCCACATCTCTGTCCTGTCCCGAGCCCTGAAAGTGATTGTGCCTCAATCTTGAACCTAACGCCCGCCTAGCAGATTCTGCCAGGCGGGGATTCATTTTTACTGGACAGATTGGGGGAAGTGTGATATAATATAAATATCTGAAACTGGAGGTGGTGGATATGTTTAATGATTGGCAGGCAATATTAGGAATGATCGGATTCGTGGCACTGATTTGGGGATTCATCTGGTTTTCCAATAAAGCGTATCGCTGGAGAGCTATCAATCGGATGGAGAGGTTGAGGGCAGAGGAATATGAGGAAGAGTTGATTCCAATCAGCCCGGACTATTCAGCCATTAGGATGCGTTCAAAAGGGGAGAGTGTTATTCCCCAACCTGTTCTTCATGAACAAGAGATGGAATGCAAGGCACTCAAACTGCCTCAAGTCGGAGACGAGATTCCTTTTGTTGCTCTTCGTGGCAAGGGACAGCGCCGGCTTCGGCAGGCCGAGGTTGAGAGTGTGCAACCCGCTCACAACTCGTTTGTTCTACGGTGGCAGGACACAAACAATCGCTGGCATCGCAGGAGAATGACGCCATCAATGATTCGGCGTCGGCAGGTACTCACCGCCTGGTGAGAGAAGATGATGAGCCCGTCTGGTAGTTGCAAAAGCAACATATACCAGACGGGCTCTTTAATTTTAAACTGTGGATTATTCCGCGTTTTTTTATTTGAATTTTGTCTGAAAATAGTGTAGAATAAAGGAAAATATGGATTTAAAAGATTTGAAAAATAGAGCTGAAAAAGAGATTTCTTTAGCTCAAAATTTAGAGGCCTTAAATGAAATTTCTAAAAAATATTTAGGCAAAAAAGGAGAAATTACCTTAGTTTTAAGGTCTTTAAAGGATTTACCAATTACTGAACGCAAGAAACAAGGGCAACTTGCTAATCAGATTAAAAAGCAGTTAGAACAAGCTATAAATAATAAAGATTTTAAAACAAAAGAAGATGTTAAAGATAGGATAGATATAACAGCTCCTGGCACAAGGCCTTTGCAAGGTCATTTACATCCCATAACTCTTGTTAAAAAAGAAGTAGAAGATATATTTGCTAAACTTGGATTTGAAACAATTGAAGGGCCTGAAGTAGAAGATGAATGGCATAATTTTGATGCTTTAAATATTCCTAAAGAACATCCTGCCAGAGATATGTGGGATACTTTTTGGCTAAAGGAAAAGGGGCTTTTATTAAGAACTCATACCAGTCCTGTGCAGGTCAGATATATGGAGAAGAATAATCCTCCTTTGAGAATAATAGTGCCTGGTAGGTGTTTTAGATACGAGGCGACTGATGCTTCTCATGAGATTAATTTTTATCATATAGAGGGATTGATGATAGACAAAGAAATTTCCGCTTCTAATTTTAAGGCAATAATGGAAAAATTTTTTCAAGAATTTTTTAAAAAACAAATTAAATTAAGAATTAGGCCAAGTTATTTTCCCTTTACTGAACCAAGTTTTGAATTAGATCTTGAATGTTTGGTATGCGGAGGCAAAGGATGTTCTGTTTGTTCTAAAAGGGGACGGATTGAGATGGCAGGAGCTGGTATGGTTCATCCTAATGTTTTGAAAGCAGTAAATTTGAATCCTAATAATTGGCAGGGGTTTGCCTTTGGCATGGGGTTGGACAGATTAACAATGATGAAGTATAAGATTGATGATATTAGATTGCTTTATAGTAGTGATTTGAGATTTTTGAGACAGTTTTAGCACAAGTGAATTTATCATAATTTTGCTTCGCAACAAGGCCTCGGGTCACTGGCTGTCCAAATCTCCAGCGTGATTTGTCAGCCTGCGTCCCTCAACCTGTTTGCCCCTCGCTTTGCTCGGGGACCATGCCAAACAGGTCTGCGGGAGCTGCCCCTCAACCTTATTGCTTCGCTCAATTATT
>JAHIEL010000016.1 GCA_018901715.1 Patescibacteria group bacterium | reverse complement strand
TCCCCTCTCCCAAATGACAGCAACCCAACTTAGAGCCAAGATTGCAGAGTTATTACAATCAATCTTGCAACTTCAAGTTGCTTTGCTGGAATTGAAAGGGGAGACAGGAGTTATCACAGGCATTCCTTCCACATTCAGCTTCACAAACAATCTGAAGCAGGGAATGTCATCTACAGATGTTAAGTATCTCCAGACAATCCTCAATTCTTCTACAGACACCAAGATAGCTGTATCAGGCGTTGGCTCTCCGGGAAATGAAACCAACTACTTTGGTTCTCTAACCAAAGCAGCAGTAATCAATTTCCAGAACAAATATGCTTCAGGGATTCTCACTCCCGTGGGACTCTCCCAAGGCACTGGATATGTTGGCTCTTCCACCCGAGCTAAGCTAAACACCCTGTTAGGTAAGTAATCCACTGCTTTGTTAGGTGAATGTTTAGAATGTTTAGCAATGTTTAGAGGTTCAACCTCTAAACATTAAACAAAACTCTAAACATAGATTAATCCAATCTAAATTGATTTTTCCTTGTGAATCCAAAAGCCCCCTTCGATAAACTCAGGGGGCTTTTGCTTTCTTCTTATTTTGCTCCAAAAATATTTGGAGGGAATGTTTAGAGGTTCAACCTCTAAACATTCTGGCTCTAAACATTTTTAATATTTAATATTAAGTGATAAAATAAACTTAATGATAAGACCTCAATTTGTTAAAAATGAAATATATCATATCTATAATCGAGGAGTAGAAAAGAGAGATGTTTTTCTTGAGAAGTCAGGTTATTTAAGGTTTATTCACGATTTATTTGAGTTTAATGATGAGAAGCCCGCTAGCCCATCGAATATAAGATTTTCCTCACGCTTTCCTTCTAAGATTAATGAACAATGTTTAGAGGTTCAACCTCTAAACATTGAGAGGAAGCCAAGGGATTTTCTGGTGGAGATTTTAGCCTTCTCTTTGATGCCTAACCATTTTCATTTACTCTTGAAAGAGAGGAAAGAGGGAGGAATTACTCGTTTTATGCAAAAAATAGGCACTGGGTATACGATGTCTTTTAATAAAAAATATGAGAGAGTTGGGTCTTTATTTCAGGGAAGATTTAAGGCAATACTTGTCGATAGAGAGGAATACTTACAATATCTCCTATATTATATCCATTTTAATTGTTTGGATTTAATTGCTCCGGGCTGGCGCAAAGGGGAAATTACAGATTGTCATAAGTTATTAGAATTTTTAAATAAATATCGCTGGTCAAGCCATTTAGATTACTCAGGACAAAAAAATTTCTCTTCTATCACTCAGAGAGAATTTCTTTTGAAAACTATTGGAGGAGAGGACAGTTATCTTAAAACAGTAGAGAGCTGGTTAAAAGATATGCCAGAAAAAGTTGATATAAAAGAATTTGGGAAGATTACACTGGAGATTTAATGTTTAGAGGTTGAACCTCTAAACATTGAGTTTTCCACAGGGGAGGGGGTGGAAGGGGTTTACACGAATTTTAAAAAAAATGCTATAATTTAGTAATTAATTTCTAAGTCGATTCTGTCGGTTTAGCTTTTAGTCAATGCTCAAATCGAAAATTTTTATATCCTTAATTAAGCTCGGCCTTATTATTATAAGATAAGGAGGAGTTTTTATTTTCATGCCTTACAAAAATATTTTTTTCAAATCGCTAATCTCTGTAGTGATGTTATCTACCGTACTTTCAATGACTGGTATTCCATATATTATGCCAGTCAAATTCGCGAGCGCAGCTGCGCCTACTATTACTGCTGTAACAGGCGCTCAAGGCAGAATCTTTATTACTTTCAGCGAGAATATAATGGATGCCAGTATGAATAGCTATGCTACTAGCGCAAGTTGGTGGAATCTAACTGCTTCTAACTATATTACTTATCATGATGCTAGCTGTACTGCTGGCCCGACTGGGGAAGGCACAGGAACCAGTTGTCTCATTGCTCAATGGATAGCTCCGGTGCCAACAGCAGGCGGGACATCAACTCCGCAAAATCAGTTAGAAATTGGATTAGGAACGGCAACCGGTGGTTTTGGAGCGCCTACGACAGGCGATACCTTTTCCATTTCTACCGGACTTATTTCCAATTCTTCCAGCGAGGCAATGGTGGCAGTGACGGGTCGGGCGATAGATTCAGTGGATACCACTCCGCCTGCTGCGGTTACCAGTGTAACCTTAACTGACAGCGACACTAATTCAGGGATTGACGGCCGGGATTTTACTATTTCTTTTTCAGCCAGCACTGATGCTGGATTCAGCCAGTATAGTATCTTTATTGTTCCCTCTTATATTACTTTTGACCCATGGATGTATGCTCCTCTGTCTGGCGATAATTTAACTTTTAGCGGAACGAGCTTTACTGCTTTAAATACTGCG
>JAHIEL010000015.1 GCA_018901715.1 Patescibacteria group bacterium | reverse complement strand
GCAGAGATATCTACGGGAGAGAGAAATTGAGAAGTAGCATAAACAGTCATATTGTTACTTGCCTGACTTCCAATAGTAGCACTGCTTCCTACACCCAAGTTATTAATAGAACCAGTGCCAGTTACTCCGAGAGAGGCGAAAGTGCCATGCCCTCCAACTTGAAGCCCTTGCGATTCAATATATACAGGAGCAGAAGAATGATAAGCAGTATTTGGTGTAGCTTTTAATTTGCTTGTGATATTTTTTAGATTGGCAATATCATCTTCCCATTCCTCAAGCGCTTCTATTTGTTTTTTTAATACAGCTAAAGTTTCTTTTGCTCCTTCATCTAAAATCTCAATTCTTTTTTCTATGATTTCTTTGGGATATATTTTGGTAATACTTTGAACCTCTTGCACTATTTGGTTAGTTTGAAACCCTCCTGCTTTCAAACTGGCGATTTCTTGTTTCAAGATTAAAATATCGGTTTCGCTTAAATCTTCTTTAGCTAAAATCTTTCTTAAAGTATCTAATTTTTGATTTACATCTATAGCGTCAAGTTTAGCATCGTCTATTAAAATCTTATTCGCATCATCAAACCTTTCTACTATTTGTAGGTCAGAAGAAAATAATTTTCCAACTTTTTCTTTTGCCCAATTGAAATATGAGCCAAAGATGTCGGCTGTTTCGTGGAAAATACCTTTTTTATAAATTAGCCCTGTTTTATTTTTCCCTGTAGAAAATAAATAATTAAAAGCCAAATTAATATCTGTAAAGCCATTATCAAGCGCCTTAGCTATCGGCTGAAAAATTTTTACAACTTCAGCATCAAAAATATCAAACTGTTTATATCTGCCTGGCAATGCTTCTTGCCAAAGAGCAACAGAAGATAATAAAACCAAAAAAGTAAGACCTGTGACAATTGCAAACTTAAAGCCCTTTTCTTTGCCATTTGGAATAATCGGCTTTGCTTTTGCTTCTATGTTTTGAAGTAAGATATCTTTTTGAATTGAAACATCGTTCTGAATTAATTCCTTCTCTTGTTCTTTTATTTCTTTTGTTTGCCCAAGCTCTTTATATTTAAGTTGAACTGGCTCTCCGCCATTTTCTTTTATTTTATGATTTAACTCTTCTCTATATTCACCCATTGAAGCAGTGTAATTCTCTACCCATTCTTTTTTAGTAGCCCAATTTCTACCAAGCTTTACTGCTTTTAGCTTCCCTTGCCTAGCTCGCAAACTTAAATAATCCTGTGAATAAGGAGAGGACTCTGATGCCTTAGCAAGGGAAATATATTCCTCCTTACCCTGTATTTTATTTGTTTTAAGCTCCTCCTCGGACATAAGATTGATTATTGATTCCCCCGCCCCGCCCCCCGCGCCTTCTTTCTTTTTCTTTAATTATCAATGATTAATTATCAATGATTTTTTCTTATGAGGACGGGGGCGGTAGCGGATAAAATTATTGATTATTAATCCGATACAGATATTGCTATCCGATACGGTATCTTATATCTATTTTCCCAGAAATAAAAAAACCGGTCAAGCCGGTAATTGTGGATAACTTTATTGGGAATTTACTACTGATTATCTATTGTTTTAGCTATTGATTTTAATGTTTTGAATTATGCCTAAAGCAATAAAAATTGCTATTAAAAATGAGCCACCATAACTCACGAATGGCAAAGGAATGCCGATTACTGGTAAAAAGCCAAGATTACTGCCTAAATTAATAAAAACTTGGGCAATAATGATAATGCCAAAACCAGCTGTAAATAAACGCGCAAAATTATCATTTGCTTCAAAAGCAATTCTAATAATTCTCCAAAAAAGCAGTAAAAATAACCCGCAAACAATAATAATGGCTATAAAACCAAACTCTTCAGCAATAGCAGAAATGATAAAATCGGTCTGTGGTTCTGATAAAAACCCATTTTGGGTCTGACTGCCTCGTGAAAACCCTTTGCCCAAAAGCCCACCACTAGCAATAGCTATTTTCGCCTGCCTTTGACTCCAGCCGATTTCTAATGGCTGATATTCTGGTGTAATAAAACTTATAATCCGCTCTTTCTGATAATCTTTTAAGAAAAAATTCCAAGATAAAGCGAATATAACGATACCAATTAGTATAAGAATAAAGAAGTGGCGTAGCTTAATGCCTGAAACAATTAAAACTCCAAGCCATAGAAATAAAATGACTAAAACAGAGCCCAAGTCCGGTTGTAAATAGATTAAAAGTGCTGGTAAAAACACATAAATGCCAGACATTATGATATGAATAATTCTATACATTTCTATATGGCGCTTGGAAAAATATTTTGCTAAAAGAATTATTAAAATAATTTTAACAAACTCCGTAGGAGCAAATGCCAAATGCCCTATTTTATACCAACTTTTGACTCCTCTAATGCGGTCGCCGAAAATAAATAATCCTGCTAATAATATAAGAAAAACAAGATAAAATATTAATATTAAATAAGAATTATCTTTAAGGTTGCGATAATCTATCAAGGCAAAGATAAGCATTAAGACAAGGCCAACGCCTATAAATGCCGCTTGTTTATAAAAATTTAAAAACCCGCTCTCGGAACTGGAAGAGCTATAAATAGAGGCCATTCCAATGCCTAATAAAATTAGAACAATTAGAATAATCGGCCAATCAATTTTTCTTAAGTAGGAAAGCATCAATTGTTGATTATTTTTAAAAACTCTTGCTCGTTTATTACTTTAATTCCTAATTGCCCTGCTTGTTTGAGCTTTTGCCCTGGATTCTCCCCCTTAATTAAGAAATCAGTATTTTTACTTAAAGAATTCAATACCTCTCCACCATTGTCTCTTATTAATTGATACGCGATATCCCGAGACATAGAAGCAAGAGAACCAGTGATAACAAATGATTTTCCTTTTAGCTTATTGCTAGATGCTTTAGGTAAAAGAATGCTTATTCCTCTATTCTTTAACTTAGAAATAAATTCAATATTTTCATCCTTCCTAAACCAGCTATAAATTGATTTGGAAACCTGGTTTCCAATATTATGGATTGCTAAAATTTCTTGGATAGAGGCATTTTTTAGTTTTTCTAAACTCCCGAATTCGTCAGCTAAATCGCGCGCTGTTTCTTCTCCTATGTGCCTAATGCCAAAGGAAAATATGAGACGGTTCAAAGGAATTTTTTTACTTATTTGAATTTCTTTAATTAGATTTTTAGCTGATTTTTCAGCAAACCGTTCTAAAGACACTAAATCATTTTCTTTTAAGTCAAAAATATCTGCTGGAGACACAATCAAACCATTGTCAACTATTTGACGCATAATTTTAGGACCCAAGCCCTCTATATTAAAGGACTTTTTAGAAACAAAATGCTCTAAAAACTCGGTTCTTTGCGCAGAACAATCGCTGTTTGGACAACGCCAAGCAACTTCTCCTTTTAAATTGATAAGCTTTGCTCCGCAAGCTGGGCATTTTTCAGGAAATTTGAAAGATTTTTCCCTACCTGTTCTTAAGTCCTTTAAAACTTTTACAACAGCTGGAATTACATCTCCTGCGCGTTCTATAATGACTGTGTCGCCTATTTTTACACCCAATCTTTCAATCTGATCTTTGTTGTGAAGCGTAGCCCTACTGATCGTAACGCCTGCTATATTCGCTGGACTTAAACAAGCAACAGGCGTGGCAACACCAGTCCTTCCAAGCTGAATTTTTATATCTTGTATTTTAGTAGTTGTTTGTTTTGCTGCAAATTTTAAAGCCCTAACACCTCTTGGACTTTTACCAGCTACACCTAATTTTTTAAATAAAAGGTTATTATTTATTGTTATTACAATGCCATCCACTTGATATGGCAGTTTTTCTCTTTTTTCAGCTGATTTTTGCCAAAAGTCGTTTATTTCCTTTAAAGAATTGCAAATTTCTCCCTTTTCTGCTTTAAATCCTAATGTTGATAAAAAGAGATGCTTGTCTGAATGCTTAGATATACCTATATCGGATGGCATATCGGATGGTATATCGTATGCTAAAAATTTTAAATTCCTTGAACTAGCTAATTCTGGATTTAGCTGGCGAATTGACCCAGCAGCTAAATTTCTTGGGTTAGCGTATTGATTTTCACCTTGTTTCTCTCTTTTCTTATTAATCAATTCAAATGATTTCTTGTCCATATATATTTCCCCTCTTATCTCTATTCTTTTACTCTTAATTATTTGTTTAACTTTTATATCAATCTCCTTATCCTGAATCTTTTCAAAAACATCAAGATTCAAGGGTATGCTCTCTATGGTCTTAATGTTTTGAGTAATATCTTCGCCTATGCTTCCATCGCCCCTTGTTGCTGCTTTAATTAGAATTCCTTTTTCATAAATTAAGCTCACAGCAAAGCCATCAATTTTAAGTTCGCAGAAATAATTAAGCTGTTCGCTTGGTGCTAATCGTTTTAAATATTCTTGCCACTTCTCAAGCTCATCTCTACTAAATAGATCTTCAATTGATAGCATTGCTGTTCTATGTTCTACCTTATTAAACTTCTCTAAAGGACTTCCGCCAACTCTTTGAGTCGGAGAATCGCTGGTTTTTAAATCAGGAAATTTTTCTTCTAATTGAAAAAGCTCATGCTTTAAAGAATCAATCGCTGAATCGGAAATCTCCTGCTTATCTAATACATGATATAAATAACGGTGATAATTAATCACCTTTTTAAGTTTGTCTATTCTGATTTTGGCTTGGGGTTTATAATTAATCATTGATAATTGATCATTCTGCTTCTCCTTCTCTCGCTCCAGTCCTCTCTAGCCCTTTCCCCGCCCCCGCCCCTTCTTTCTTTTTCTTTAATTATCAATGATTAATTATCAATGATTTTTTCTTATGAGGGCGGGAGCGGGGGCGGAAGGAAGAGCGACGATTAACAAGGGTTTTAACGGGTCGCACCCGTTAAAACGGGTGCGACCCGCAAGAGGATTGAGACAGGTCTCGTTGAAGAGGAACTATCGCGTAATTTTAACCCGCCTTTCAGTAGATTGATATTTACCAACTGAACTTATACAATACCATCTTCCATTTATACATTCAGGCGTGCCTGTAGCAAAGGTCTCTGTTTCAAAAGAAGCAAATCCCCCGCTCCAGATAGATGTTTGAGAAATATCAGACGGAGGAGAACTCTTGCCATTATACAGTGCAGTTTCTGCTCCAGAATCAGCAGCATAATAGGCGATAATAGAATCCCCCATTCCCTTAATTGTCCTTAGCTGAAGCAAGACAACTGTTCCTAAACTAAACACAGCTGCCAAAAGAATTGACAATATTATTATTGCGAAATATAGGGTAGTTCCCTTTTGAAATTTTTCTTGCATAAAAAACTTTGACTATCTTAATTATTCTAATTATTCCTAATTATTCTAATCAAATCCCAATTCCTAATGACAAATTCTTATGAGACCCGTCCTCATCAACGAGGACGGGTCTCGTGGATTTGTCATTAGAAATTAGATTAATTTTTCTTATCTCGTTATGTCTGGATTTCGTTGAGAAACACTTGTTTGAATTTCTAAAATCGGACTATCAGATGACTGGGCTTCAAGATATATTGTAATAAATGGTTGAAAAATATCGCCTTGTTGCTCTCCATTGGCAGTAAAACTTAAATTTGAAATCTCTACATCAGAAGAAGTTAAATCAAAATCAGTTCCAGTAACAAAGTCCTGTATTTTAATCTGCCCATTGTTTAGATAAAAAATCTGACAATTTCCATCTTGCAAAGCATTTTTAAAAGTAATGTTGTCGTCATTTACTCCGGAAATCTCATAATTATCTCCCCTACTAATGCAATCGCCAACTGTATCCTTTTCCGCCATTCTTATTGCCCGAGTCATATACTCTACGCTATAACTTACCTGACTTAAAACTTTTTTAGTAGCAAAAACTTTATTCTCTATTCTTATAGCAGAAACAAAAATTGAAGCAATCACGATAATTAAAATAGAAAACATACCAGAGACAATTAACATCTCCATTAAGGTGAAACCTTTTTTTGATAACTTATTATTAATCATTGATAATTAAGAGAAAGAAGAAATAACTGATCACTGATGATTTACCACCATTTATACATTTCTTGAATTAATTGAAACTCGTCACTGCCTTTTTTTGTTGTCCAGTAAACTACTATAGTTAATCGTAGATGCTCGTTAGATATTTTTTCAATTCTTACTTTTCTTTTATATCTTGTGTCGTTTCCTATACTATAATTATAAAGAACATTATCTATTTTTTTCAAAAATCTCAAATTTGAAAAATCGCAATTAGGGCTACAAGTCGCAGAAGCGAGATTTACTCCTGCAGTATCAACATCATCATATACTACTTCGTATTCTTTTGGGCTAGCGCCCGGGTCAATCCCCTCATTCCAATCAACCGTAGCTGTTCTTCCTTCAAGTAAATTAGTGTCTCTTATGTTTTTTATAATCTCTACTCCCTCCTGCGCTAAAAAGGCGGCTGTTAAGCGAGAGCGAGAATAATCAACTACTGAAATGCCCTGCTGGACAGCAGTAAAGGCAGCGACAATACCAACCGTTATTACGCTAACAGTTATCAAAAGCTCAATTAGAGTAAAGCCATGTTGTTTCGGTTTTTTGTTG
>JAHIEL010000014.1 GCA_018901715.1 Patescibacteria group bacterium | reverse complement strand
GGTACAACGATAAAAATTATTACTTGAGTGTAATGATTCCAGGCATTTTGGAGTTTCTCTTTTGATTCTCTAAAAAATTTGCTTAAAACCGGATAAAAGCTTGCTCCAATAAGACCAGCGGGAATCATTGCCACCCCAATAACTTTATAAGCTGCATTATACCAACCAGTTTGAGTAATTTGGCCCAAATATCCCATCATTACTGAATCGGTCTGGCTATAAATCGTTCCGAAAATACCAGCTAAAGCTAATGGCCAAGACATTGCGAAATAACTTTTCCAAACTGATCTATCCAAAGTTAAATGTAAAGGAAAAACTTTAAAATGAAAGAATAATAGAATAAAAATTAAAGCAATGGATGCTGCAAATAAATAAGCTAAGCTTAAATTCTTAACAGAGGGAAAATTAAAAAGAACAAAAAACCCAGCCCCAGTGACTATTAGCGCCTGTAAAATTCCAGCCCAGGACTCATATTCCATTCGTTGACGAGCCTGAAAAAAAGCAAAAATAATTGCAGTAAGGCCTCTTATTGTAATATATGCCCCTAAAATCCAGATTATCCCTCGAATTTCCGGCTCAATAGTAATAAAAAAGGAACCAATGGAAATTAAAAATAAGGTTCCTATACCTAAAAGAAGTTTTAATGAGAGAAGGGCTGGAAAAAATTTTTCTTTTTCTTTTTCTCTGGCAAATTCGCGAGTAACAATTGGGGACAAACCAAAATCAGAAAAGATGGCGAACAAAGAAACAAAAGCCAAGGCGAAAGTAAATTTTCCGTATTCAGTAGCCCCTAAAATGCGGGCAACATAAATAATCAAAAAGAGTTTCAAAAATCTGGTTACTCCTTCGGCTACAGCCAGCCAAAAAGTATTCTTAGCAATGGTCTGCTTGGTTCCTAAATTTCTAAAGAGAAAAGCGCTCGGGTTTGAAGCAATGTTCTTAATAATATTTTTAACATTCATTATGCTTGTGCCGTTTTATTGTTTTAATTACGGTTTAAATTGATTAAAAATTAAATAATTCAAGCTGAAAATCTTTTTCCTTAAGACAATTTTTAACTAAAACCCAATACTCTTCGGTTGTTTCCCTCTTTCAATAATTTAGCTAATAAATTTTCTAAATTCGTGTTCATCGCCAAGTTCCTAGGGGTTCTTCTATGGGTATTAATTTAATATTTTTTTCTGGATAATATCTTTTTTTCCACCAAAAAAAATCATCTCTATATTCTGAAAGAACAGAAACAATAATTTCTTCTACGTTGTGTTTATTGAAAAGCTCAACCAAATAATTTATAATTGGCTTCTTATTCACTAGCAATAACGGCTTTGGAATCTCCATGGTCACTGGATAGAGGCGCGTCCCCCTTCCAGCTGCTAAAATTACTGCTTTAGGTTTCATAAATATCAATTATTATTTTTAATCTTATTCTTTTCAAAAGCAATCTTTACTCTCTATCTTTTAAAAAAGGCCTAATTTTTCCCCCAATCCTTGAGTGCTTTTTCATATCTCTCCCAAGTCCCGCAATCTGTCCATTTGCCCTGAAATTTAAATCCAGCTAATTTGTTTTCTTCAGTTAATTTTGGAAACAGGTCTTTTTCTACCATAGAAAATTTAGGTCCTGGATGATATTTAAAAATTTCTGGTGAGAAGAAATAAAGACCAGAAGAAATATAATTTGAAGGAGGATTTTTGGGTTTCTCTAAAAACCCTTTAATCATTCCCTCTTCACAAATGGCTACGCCATAATCTTGAGGATTAGGGACGTCTACTAAAGCGATAGTGGCTATTCCGGGCTTCTCAAAATGAAAATTCTGCATCTTATCTAAATCAATTTCTTTTAATTCGTCTCCATTAGTAAAGAAAAAATGATCGTCTCCAATCCAGTCCTTTAAATAATGGAGGCCACCAAAAGTCCCTAAGGCCTCCTTTTCTTCTATAAAAATAATTTTTCCTTCTGGATAATATCTTTTTTTCCACCAATCAAAATCCTGTTTATTGTCTTTATTGATTAAAACAGCAATATCTGTAATCCCTTGATTAAAAAATAAATCAACCAAATAATTGATTATTGGCTTTTTGGCAATCGGTAAAAGCGGTTTAGGAATTTCTTGAGTTATAGGATAAAGTCGAGTGGCTTTTCCTCCTGCTAAAATTACTGCCTTAGAAGGTTTCATAAATATTAATTATTATTTTTAAACCATTCTACTGTTTTTCTAATTCCATCTTCTATCTTATATTCTGGCTCCCATCCCAACTCTTGTTTAATCTTGCAACAATCTAAACAGCTTCTCTGTTGCTCCCCTTTCTTAGCTGGTGAGTATTTTTTTTCTATTGAAACTCCTATTGCCTGGCTTAATAAATCAGAAATTTGAACAACGGAAATTTCAGTGCCAGTGGCTACATTATAAATTCCAATATTCTTATCCTCCAGTCCAAGCATAGCAGCTCGCACTGCGTCCTCTACAAAAAGATAATCTCTAGTTTGTTTGCCGTCTCCGTTAATAATTGGGTTTTCATTTTTAAGCAATTTTTTGGCAAATATAGCTACTACCCCTGCCTCGCCATAAGGATCCTGCCTTGGGCCATAGATATTAGCAAAACGTAAAGTAAGATAGGGGATATCAAATACTTTATAGTAATAATCTAAATATTTTTCTGTTGAGAGTTTAGCAATCGCATACGGGGAAAGAGGAAAAACAGGATAATCCTCTGGAGTTGGAATTTTCTCTGCGTCGCCATATAATGCTCCGCCAGTAGAAGTAAATACAATCTTCTTTACTCCAAATTTTCTGCAATTTTCTAAAATATTTAAAGCTCCTAAAATATTTGTATTCGCGTCAGCCATAGGGTCTTCAACTGAATTTCTAACACTTATTTGAGCAGCTAAATGAAAAACTATTTCTGGTCTCTCTTCTTGAAAAATATGGGAAAGTTCGGAAGCCCTAATGTCTATATTATAAAAAATCGCCTCTTTATTAAGGTTTTCTTTTTTACCAGTTGAAAGATTGTCAACAACAACCACTTTGTGGCCTTGTATAATTAATTGGTCAACCAAATGCGAGCCGATGAAACCAGCTCCTCCAGTCACTAAAATTTTCATATTATTTTATTTCGCTAAGAGTTGATTGATTTTTTCTCTAGTTCTTGAGCCAACATATCCAGTGCCATTTTTAATACCTAGAGGAGCTAATATCTCGTTATGATATTTTTCCTGAAATCTTATAACTGCTTGTTT
>JAHIEL010000013.1 GCA_018901715.1 Patescibacteria group bacterium | reverse complement strand
TCTTATTCGCTATTTCCTGATTATTCGGATTAAGTTGAGCAACAATTTCCAACTCATCTATCGCCTGCTGAATTTTCCCTTGTTTTTCATAAGCAAGACCTAAGGCATATCGGGCATTAGAATAATAAGGGTCTAAAGATATAGCTTCCCTAAATTGGGTAATTGCCCTCTCTATTTCCTCATTATTGTAATACAATCTTCCCAAATGGAATAAAATACTTTGCTCATTTGGATTTGCAGATAAAAGCCATTCAAGCTTTGACATTGCTTCGTCAATATTTTTTTCCTCCTCCAGCATCAAAGCCAGATTAATATTAGCAGAAACAAAATCTCTTTTTTGCTCCACTGATTTATTAAACATTTCCCTTGCCTTGTCTTTATTCTTGAGAAGCAAATACAAAGAACCAATATCATTATAGATTCTCGGATTTCTTGGCTCTAATTCCGCTTGAGTATTCAGTGCTGCGATTGATAGATTTATAAACTGCTCTCTATCTTCTGCCATCCCAGCTATCCCTTGATAAAGCTCAGCAAGGTTTTGCCAAGTGTTTGTTTGCATAAAACCAATCGCTGCTGCATTCTCACCAAAAAGCCGTGCCAATCTCAAATTATTCAGCATAGCTGTTTGGTCGTCTCCCTCTCCAAGCTTTGTCAACTCTTCTTGCGTTTTTGCCAAATATATCTTAGAAAGCACTATTTGATATCTTGGCTGATAAGGATTAAGCTCAAATGCTTTCTGTAAAATATCTGCTTTGTCTTGCAACTCTGGAGTATTTAGCGCCTGCACATACTTCATATCTGCTAAATAAAACTTGGTTCCGAAAAAACAGATAGTTACAAAAGAAAGAAATAAAATAATAACAACTGTTTCAAGAAGCAAAGCCATTTCCACATAATCCCTCAATTTAAATTTTATTCTTTTTACAACACCGACTTCTGCCCTTTCCCCTGCTTTGACATTCTGCCAACCAACACCAATTCCTAAGAATAACCAGAATAAAAATCCAAGTGCAATTGTCTGATAATGCATAAACTGAGTGAGAATCATAACTGCAAACAAAATCATAAAAAATGAACTCGCATGATCATTTTTGCTTTGCTTCAAATCAAGTCCGTGACTTTTAGAAAGGATATTAATAAGAAAGAAAGCTCCGAGCATTGTGAGAAAGGCGATAAAACCAAGAAATCCCATTGTGGCTAAAATTTCTGATGCATTATTTCCTGCTCTATCAAATCCTATTGCCCATAATATGCCAGAATTCATTTCAACTGGTTTATACTTAGCATAATCGTAATAATAAGTTCCAGGACCAGTGCCTATTATTGCGTTCTTGAAATTAGCAGTCGCACTTCTGCTTGCCACTCCCCATGACTCGCTCTGTGTCAAAGACCTTTCTGGAATAAATCCAGAAGAAGAATTCAAAACAAAACCGGAAAAACTTTCTGCCAAGCCCCTAAAATTAAGAAGCAAAAACATTAGAGAAAGAATAATAATTCCTATTGGCAAAATCAATTTATGAACATCATTCTTTAATATTCTTCTCTTTAATATAAGTCCGGCAAGCAAAACCAAGCCAACTATTAAAATAATCCAAGCAGGAGTAAAATCAGCAATAACTAATAAAATAATTGCCAAGAAAAGATAAATTCCAGCTATTATATCCCATTTCTTTTCTTTTCCCTTTTTCTCACCATCTCCATCTCCGACCCATTTAAGTCCTCCTAAAATAATGAACACAGCCAAAAGCGAAGTCACAACCAAAAACATTGCAAGACCTTCAATGTTTGAAGCAATAGGACTTACTCTCAAAGCAATGTTATCAACTACTGCCCTAAAACCTTCTCCAATTACAGCAATTTTTGCCCAAATTAAAAATAGACCGAAATAGGCAAAGAATATTGCTACAAATCCAGAACTCAAAAGCGTCTTTATAATTCCCGACACTGTTATTACTCCTTCTGATTTTTTATCTTTTGTTTTCACATTCTCATTTTCAGGTTTCAGATTGCGGGATTTAAGATTATTAGCAATTAAAAAATAGAAAATCGCAAAGCTTATTATAGAAATTAAGCCATTGCCAAATCTTCCGTAATAACCCAAAAGTCCAGAAATCTTATCTATAGAAAAACCAAAAGAAATCGCAGAAATCAAAACAAAGGCAAGAACTGCATAATCAACTATAGAATGACAAATCTTAAACTCTTTGTCTTTAATTATCATTTTCAAAAGCCAAACAATTAAAGACAAACCTGCCATAACGAATAATAGATAGAGCTTGTTAAACTCTAAAACCTCAAAACTCATTGGCAGAAAAAATATAGGAATTAGAAACACGGTTGCGTATAATAGAACTCGTAAAATTTTATTCAACATATTTTTTAATTAATTATTTAATTATTTTTTTCTTTCGTTTCCTTTCCCCAATAATCAATGATCAATGATTAGTTATCAATGATCAATTATCAGTTATTCTTTCTTTCTTTTTTCTTTCGTTTCTTTTCCCTAATGATCAATTATCAATGATCAATGATCAGTTATTCTTTCTTTCTTTTTTCTTTCGTTTCTTTTCCCTAATGATCAATGATTAGTTATCAATGATCAATTATCAGTTATTCTTTCTTTCTTTTTTCTTTCGTTTCCTTTCCCCAATAATCAATGATCAATGATTAGTTATCAATGATCAATTATCAGTTATTCTTTCTTTCTTTTTTCTTTCGTTTCTTTTCCCTAATGATCAATTATCAATGATCAATGATTTTTCCCTTTATTCTTCCATTTCTGTTGCTCCCTTTTTATAATCTTTATCACTTTATTAATTTCCATCGGCAGTTTATCAGTCCTCTCTTTAAGCCATCTATGTTGCTCGTCATCTATCAACCCTCTCTTCCTTGCCTTCTCTATCCAATATTGAGTTTCATAAAGCGACCCTCTGGCATAATAAAGAAAAACCATATATTCTTTAAAAAAATATCTACCATAACCCTCCGCAATATTTGCTCCTACAGAATCAGCAGACCGAACAATTTGACTCCCTATCGTTTTCTTAGCAAACCAATCCCACTTAGATGTTGTGTCCCAAACATAATCAGAAACCTCGTCTGCAGTTTTGAAAATTGCTAAATCCTCAAGCTGTTTTGTTTTCTTTTTTTCTGAAAAACTATCCTCATTTGCTAATTGTGCCGTAGCAAATTTCCCCCAATCAATACTCCCATCTTCTTTTTTATATTTTTCCGGATCCTCCATAGTTATTAGTTAATAAATTATCAATTATCAATGATTAATTCCCAATAATCAATTATCAATTATCAGTTATCAGTTATTCTTTCTTTCTTTTTTCTTTCGTTTCTTTTCCCTAATGATCAATAATCAATAATCAATGATTTCTTTTTTTCCTTTCCCTAATGATTACTGATCAATTATCACTGATTCTTCTTCCTGACAATCTCCTGCTGTCTCACACCCATTACTCAAATCATTATCACAATCATTAAATCCCTCTGCACAACCGCAGGTTGGTTCGCAAACTCCACATCCTAATTCTCCCATACAAGAATTATCACATTGTCCAAATAAATTTATAGAAGCATTACAAATACTTTGTCCGCAATCACACCCTTCGTCTGCTTGTCCGCTACAATTATTATCCAATCCATTACAGACCTCTATCGCTCCCGGATAAACTGAAACCTTACTATCATCGCAATCAGTGTTGTCTAAAACATACCCAGCCAATTGCTCACAAGTAGAGGTTGACATTCCTGAATCCCCATATCCATCTCCATCAGCGTCTAAATAATAAGTGATTGGCTCGTCGCAGGTTTCTGGCTCTAATTGATCATTGATAATTGATAATTGATCATTATTCGGCTCTGTGGTAGTGGCTGTTGTCTCCGTTGTGGTAGCAACTGGCTCTGTGCTGGTGGCTACTGGCTCTGTTGTAGTTGCAATTGGCTCTAACTCGGGTTCAGGAGTTGGCTCCACAACAGGACTCGGGGTAGCAGACGCTGGAGCTTGCGGTTCATTATAAATCTCTGTCATACACTTGCCCGACTCTGTAATTAGCTGTCCTGCTTTCATTCTTATACAATACGGATTTCCAGTATCATCATCATATAAAGTAATGCCATTTGGTGTCTCTTGCGACCCAACTTCAATATGCTTGGCTTGTAATTTATCCACTATTAAAACCCCTTGCTCGTCAATCGTAATCCCAAGAGTCATAAGCCCCTGTTTCAAACTATCTGCATCAATCTCAACAATCTGCCCTGTCGCTGGGTCTTCTCCTACTGTCAGAGCAGTGCTACTCGCATTTAATAATGTTCTTAATTCCTCTATTTGTAATTGCTGTTCCTGGATTCCTGCTAACAAAAGCACGGTCAGTTTATCATAGTGAACACCATAATATACTTCATCTGTATCTTCTTTACTAAAAGTAAAGGTAAGTTCTGGTAATATTGGTAATAAATCTTGGGCAATCACGCCTAATCTTTTCTTGGCTCCATCCGGCTCATCTAACATATTGAGTTTGTAAGTACCTATTTCGGAAATAGTGTCCAAAGCATCAGTCAAGGGTTCTAAATTCTTCTTCAACCTTAAATCAGATGCTTGTAGTGCTATGGAGTCAGTAGCAGTATCTCTATATGCGACTGTATCTCCATCTGCTGTCCAAGTAGTCATTTTTATACGACCATTGACTTCTAATTTCTGGTCTGGGTCAGTCACCCCGATGCCGACGTTGCCCGCACTATCTATTCTCATTTTCTCTGTATCTACTCCCGCAATTCCTGTCTTAAAATACAGTTCTCCATCATCGGCAGTAGCCCCTGTTTGTAGTGCCCCAAATCTGGCATACTCCTGAAGATTATCACTTGTGTCCTTACCCCAAAACAGAAATTGTCCAACCTGTTTACCGTCAGTTCCCGTTGCAAGAGACCTTGAATACCAAGTAGGCCCTTGGTCTGTTCTATCTGCCAAAAGGTCTCCGCCACCAGCTGTTCCCACTATATGTAAGCCACCTTCTGGCGTTGTTGTGCCGATACCAACTCTGCCATTGTCTCCGACATAAAGTAAACTCGTACCCACTGAGTTGGTGATATTTAAGGCAGATGAAGCCGAAGTAGTGCCAGTGCCTTGAACCTGCAAAACGCTACTCGGCGTCGTCGTCCCGATGCCGACGTTGCCGCTCTTTGTCACCGTCAACTTATTGACCGCATCTCCATTGTCAATCGCGAATAAAGTTGGGTCTTTGTATCCAGTTAGACCCGAAGCGGTTGTTCCTGCATAGGCTGAGTCCAAAGTAAGACTGAGGTTGTCTGTGATGACTGAGACTGTGAAAGTTTCTGTGCCGATTTTAATAGAATCTCCTACGGCTAATTCTGTAGTGAATACTGTTGTTGTTCCTACTACGGTAGTAGATGCATTGGTGACTGCTACTGTGCCGGTGAGAGCCGTGGAGAGAGTGCCTTTTAGATTTAGGAGTGAGCTTGGTTCCGTCGTCCCGATGCCGACGTTGCCGTTCTCCAAAACCGTAAACACCTCTGTCCCTCCTGTTTCAAAGAGATTGAGGATGTCATTGGTTGAAGTTGATTGAATTGTAAGGCGAGCTGTACCAGCTGTTGATGTTCCAATGCTAATATTATCTCCAACCCTATAAATATTACTGCCCGATCCAGCGGTCCATTTGCTTGAACCTGATTGCTCAACTCCGTCTATCCTATAAACACTTCCTGCAGAAAGATTCATGTCTCCC
>JAHIEL010000012.1 GCA_018901715.1 Patescibacteria group bacterium | reverse complement strand
CCACCAATGATGACTATCGGGCCGGAAGATATGGGTAAAAAACCATGGATGCGACTTGCTATTATAATCGGCGCAGTAATTCTAATTATTGCTGTTATTGGATTTTGGTATTGGTATGCGAATATAAGAGAGAACGGAGAAGAGCCAACTCCAAGCCCAAGCCCAAGTGCTACTCCTCCTGCTGCAACCACTACGCCAACTACCACTCCAGCGATAGAACGACCAGCAGCCCTTATTCCCGTAGAGTCAGCAATTCCAAAAGAAATAACTCATATTGACGAAATCCAAGCGTTTATTTCAGAAATTTTCAATAACCAAGCGCTAACTGAAAACCAATTTACTAGATTATTAATCAAGGACTCTACAGAATACTTGGGACTTAATAAAATCCTTCCCCAATTATATCTTTCCCCTCCTCCAACACTATATTCTCAAGTAAAAGATGACGCCACTTTCTATATATATAGAAGAAATCAAGGCCAAGAAAAATATAATGTTTTTGGTTTTGTTGCAAAAATGTCCACAAGTTCGGACGCCTTGGCTGGAGAGGATATAACCAATGAATGGTCAGAGCTTCTCGCAGAATTAATGGCAGGGGGCGAAATAAGCGAAGAAGATTTATTTATGCTGGAAAATTATACTCTTGCTTCGGAAAATCTTCAGAATACAATGTCTGAATGGGAAAAGTACCTTTTGACTCAAGTAAAATATCTTGCTGATTCTTTTGGCAAAGAAAATATTGCCGAGAACGCCATCTTTAAACAAGAGCTTTACGGGGGCTATAATTTAAGATATATAAGCTTAGTAGAATACCCTGATTGCTTTGGGGTCTGTTATACAATTACCGAAGACAAGCTCCATATTGCCACATGCTGTAAACCAATTGTTGAATTAATAAAAACTAATAATCAATAATAAAACTAATGGAAGAAAGCTTTATCATAAAACAAAAACAAAGATTACAGGAAGAAAAAAAGCTCTTAGAAAAAGGGCTTGAAACATTTGCAAAAAGAGATCCTGAAATAAAAGGCAATTGGAATTCTATGTTCCCAGAATTTGGTGCTTCAGAAACGGGCGGTTCTCGCATGGAGGTTGCCCAGGATGAGGTAGAGGAATATTTAAAAAGATTACCTTTGGAACAAGCAATGGAAATTAAACTCCAGAATATAGAAAAAGCAATAAAAAAAATATCCCAGAAAAAATACGGCAAATGTGAAAAATGCAATAAAAATATTGCCAGAGAAAGATTAGAAGTTCATCCAAGCGCAAAATTTTGCACAAAATGCCAGCATGCAATATTGTAGCGCTGCGGGCAGACCAATCTGATTTATAGATCAAAGAAATTAAGATTCTCTCTTTAAATTAAACAACCCTCAACCGGGTTTTAAATTTGGAGAATTGAGACAAAGTGAAACAAGATAAATAAACCAAGAATTCCAAGGTTGAAGCTTGAAATTCTTAAGCTCCACTTGACAAGAATTTTAAGAAAGGTAATATATAATTGAAAGTCGCCTGCGCCCACTTCGGTGGTGCGCAGGTTTTTTTCTGTTATAATAAAATATATGGAACAAGTTAATATTTTTATAGACGGTAGTAATTTTTACCATCTCATATTGAAAAAAATAGATATAAAAGAGCCGAATTTTGATTTTGAAAAATTTGTTAAATTTTTATCCAGAGACAGACAAGTCGCAGAAAAAGGGAAATATTTTTATACAGGAACCGTAAGAGAAAAAGACAAAAGACATGAAACGAAGAAGGCGATGTCCAATCAGAATATTCTTTTTTCTAAGCTTATTTCCACGGGTGGGTGGAACATACGAACAAGCAAACTTAGGACAAGATTAGAAAGGATTAAAATAGATGATAGAGTCGAAAATTTTGAAGAATTAACTCGCTTAGGGATAGAGGAAATTGTCTATCAAAGATCTAGAGAAAAAGGCATTGATGTAATGATTGCCGTGGACATTATCAATGGGGCTCTTAACAACAACTATGATACAGCAATTTTAGTAAGCTCTGATACGGACTTAGTCCCAGCCATAGACTTTGTTAGGAATAATTATAACAAAAGAATAGAATATATAGGTTTTTCAATGCCTAAAACTGAAAAATTCGAAGAAACAAGACCAACAAAGAGATTAATTTATGCCACTGATATTCAAAGAGTTTTAGTTGCTTCAGACATTAAAAATTTTGTATTTGATTAATCATTTAATTATTTTTTATAAATCTATAGCCATATCGCCAATTTGGCTCAGATTTAAATAATAATTAAAAAACCCTCTTCGGGTTTTTTGATTTAGTAAAACTAATATACAATAGAGTATTATGCCTTCAAAAATATTCTCCTGCGCCAATATAGGGCTTTCTGCCCAACTCATAGAAGTGGAAACAGATATTTCCTACGGATTAAAGAGTTTTGACATTGTAGGGCTCCCTGACAAGGCGGTGGAGGAATCAAAAGATAGGGTTAGAACAGCTCTTAAGTCCTGCGGATTTAAGCCACCGCTCGCAAAGCCAGAAAAAGTGCTTGTTAATTTAGCGCCCGCTGATTTAAAAAAAGAAGGAGCACTTTATGATTTACCAATTGCTCTTTCCTATCTTCTGAATTCAAGACAAATACAATTTAAAAGTGATGACAAGGTTTTTGCAGGAGAATTATCTTTAGACGGTCGGGTGCGACCCATTAAAGGAGCTCTTTTATTTTCTCAAAAAGCAGAAGAAAACGGTTTTCTTGAAATTATTGTGCCTAAAGCAAATGCTGAAGAAGCAAGTTTATGTTTATTAAAAAAATCAGTTCAAAATTTTAAAATAATCGGAGTAGAAAACTTATCACAAACAATTAATTATTTAATAGGCAAGGAAGAAATTGCTCCCTGTCTTCCTAAATTAGGAGAGTCACCACGGATAGACAATAACCAAATTTCTCTTGCTTGGATTAAAGGACAGGACTATGCCAAAAGAGCAATCACTATTGCTGCTGCTGGCGCCCACAACCTCTTAATGCTTGGGCCACCTGGAGGAGGCAAGAGTTTACTTGCAAAAGCCATGCCCTCTATCCTGCCCCCAATAAATAGACAGGAAATGCTTGAGCTTACCAAAATTTATAGCGTTGCTGGATTGCTCACAAGGGAAAAACCGATAATCAGAAACCGACCATTTAGAGTGGCGCATCATACTGCTTCCCTGGCTTCAATTATCGGTGGAGGCAATCCAATAAAGCCCGGAGAAATAACTCTTGCCCATAGGGGTATTTTATTTTTAGACGAGTTCCCTGAATTTAAAAGAGATGCGATTGAGGCCTTGCGACAGCCATTGGAAGATGGAAACATTACAATAATGAGAGCAGGACATCAGCTTAATTTGCCTTGTAATTTTAGTTTAATCGCTGCTTCTAATCCCTGCCCGTGCGGATTTTTAAATGACCCTGTTAATAATTGCTCCTGCTCCCCTTCGCAGATTGCAAAATACAGGAGAAAGCTTTCTGGGCCCATAATAGACAGAATTGATATTTTCGTTGACCTGCCAGCAGTAGAATTTGAACGACTTGAGCACGAAGAAGAAGATAAGACAGATGATATAAGAAACAAGGTAATCAATGCGCGCAAAAAACAAAAACAGCGACTTGAAAAAGACAAAATGCTTACTAATAGCGAAATGCAAATTCCTCAAATAAAAAAATACTGCCAAGTAGATTCAGCAGCAAAAAATATTCTTAAAAATTTCGTTGATTCAGGCAAACTGTCTGCAAGAGGATACCATCGCGTTTTAAAAGTTTCTAGGACAATAGCTGATTTGGAAAACTCGGACAATATCTCATTAGAAAATATGAATGAGGCATTAGCATATCGCTCTAGACAAAAAATTGACCTTTAATGATCAATTTTTCTTTTCTTCTTTTCTTCTTTTCTTCTTTTTTTTAATGATCAGTGATCAATTATCAGTTATTAGTGATCAATTATTAATAATCAATTATCAGTTCTTAATACGCGAATGAATTTACTGCTCCCCTAACCTCAAAATGAAGATGGCAGCCACCAGGGCCTGAAGGAATTGTGTTTCCTGAATAGCCAATATATCCAATAATCTGCCCTTGTCCTACGGTCGCTCCTGGATTTACTGCAATTTTGGACATATGGCCATAGAATGTAACAACATCATTGGGATGTATAATTCTTACATACCTCCCTGCCCGAGTGTCATATCCAGTTTTCTGAACTTGTCCTCCTGCGGCTGCATAAATAGGCGAGCCACACTTGCCCGTAGAAAAATCAATAGCATTATACGGGTGAAGTCCTTGAGTTATCCTGTATGGAGTAGGCACGGGACAAATGAAATAAGAGTTCGGAACTGTTTGCGTAACATAAACAGGTGATGCGCTGCTAACAGCTGGCTTTGTGCCATTTGGAATTATTAAAATATCTCCAACAAATATTTCGCCACCTTGGTCTAATTCATTGTAGGAAACTATTTCCTGCACCTTGCCCTTATATAATTCTGCAACCTCACTTATAGTATCTCCTTTTCTAACAATATGTAAAATACCAGTAACAGGCAGGATAACAAGTTTCTTTCCTGGGCTAATTACTGATTTGCTGGTCAAATTATTTGCCCAAAGCAGGGTATTCAAGCTAATATTAAACTGCTCGGCAATGCTGCTCAACGAGTCGCCCTGTTGAACAATATATTCTCCAATTCCTGTTTCATTGTGCCCGTCTGGACTTACGCCACCGCTAAAAGCAGCCAATGAATTAAAGTTAATTGCAATAGAAGCGGAAACCGCTTTCAAGCTATTGCTCTGCATAGAATAGATATCAGGAAATTCCTTTCTTTCCTCTCCTTGGCATAAAGCAGAATCAGACACCTTTTCTCCTTCTAGCGCCAAATAAGAGAAAGAAACAGCTTGAATATCCTGCAAATTATTCAAACTAAAACACAGAGATATTAGTAAAAACAATAAGCAAAAAAATGGCTTAGCTAATTCCTTAAGCCACGGAATAATATTTTTATTTCTCAGATAATTAGGAATATACTTTTAACAGATAACGGTTGCCCGTCTCTCTGCTAAATTAAGAATTTCCTGATCGTTATACTATTTAATATTAAAATGGATATAAAGTCAAGTATGTTCTCCACACCCGCACCTGTTTCGCTCAAATATTTTGTTTCTAATGTAGATGTCAAACATCTACATTGAGTAAAGATAAGGATGTAGATGTCACACATCTACGCCAATTTATAACTATGATTATAAGCTTAACTGATATAGATACAATTAAAAAACTTTTGAAAGATAATGACCTGCCAGCTTTGAAAAAATTTGGTCAAAATTTTTTAGTTGATAAGTCCATTCTTGAAAAAATTATTGAATCAGCTCAATTAAAAAAAGACGCTCTTGTTTTGGAAATTGGACCAGGGCTGGGCGTTTTGACAAAGGAACTCGCAAAGCAATGTGAACAAGTTATTGCTATTGAAAAAGACAAAAGAATAATAGGCCTTTTAAAACAAAATCTAATGGGTTTTAATAATGTGGAAATTATTGAAGCAGATGCGTTGAAATTTGACTGGTGTAGATGTCAAACATCTACACTATGTAGATGTTTGACATCTACAGCTCGGGACACTCGCACGAGTCTTGAGGACTCTAGTTTTGAGACCCGGCCTCATCAACGAGGCCGGGCCTCGTTGATGACTGGGAACTACAAAATTGTGGCAAACTTACCATATAATATTGCCTTACCTGTAATAAGAAAATTTATTGAAGCAAAAAATCCGCCTGAAGAAATGATTTTAATGCTTCAGAAAGAAGTAGCAGAAAAGCTTTGTTCTGAAAAAGGCAGTTTGCCGAAAATCGCTGTAGAGTTTTATGCAAAAACCGAATTCTTATTT
>JAHIEL010000011.1 GCA_018901715.1 Patescibacteria group bacterium | reverse complement strand
GTGAGATGAAAGATGTTGAAGTGTTTGCAGTAATTACTTCAGATGAAGCGGAAAAGATTTTGTTAAGAGAGAAAATTGATTTAATAATTTTAGATATAATTTTGCCAAAGCAAGACGGATTATCTTATTTAAAAGGATTGAGGCAAAATGGAGTAAATATTGCGGTTATTATTCTTTCTAATTTAGAAGGAGAAAATTATAGGAAAATTGCTCAAGAATTAGGAGTTAAAGAATACATTTTAAAAACTGATTATATTCCTAGTGAAATTATAGAAATCGTTAAAAAATATTTATGATGAAAAGAACCAAAATTAAAGAAGCTCCGAAACATATCGGTGAAAAAATAAAAGTTGCGGGTTGGATTAACTCTTGTCGTTCTCATGGCAAAATTATTTTTATTGATATTAGAGACGAGTCCGGCGTTCTTCAGACAGTTTTTCTTTCAAGCTTAAAAACAGAAGTCGTTGAAAAAGCCAAATTAGTGCGAGATGAATGGGTAGTAGAGATAGAAGGTGAAATAAACAAAAGACCAGGAGCAGCAAAAAATAAAGATATATCTACAGGAGAAATAGAAATGGCTGCTGAAAGTATAAACATACTATCAGAGGCAAAAACGCCCCCATTTCCAATTAATGGAGATGGATATGATATAAAAGAAGAAAAACGACTTGAATACAGATATCTTGATTTAAGAAGAAAGCGAATGAAAGATAATATTATTATCCGCCAACAGGCCTCTTCTTTTATTCGTAATTATCTAATTGAAAAGGGCTTTATAGAAATAGAAACTCCTATTTTAACAAAATCAACTCCAGAAGGAGCAAGAGATTTTTTAGTGCCATCAAGAATTCACAAAGGAGAATTTTACGCTTTACCCCAAAGCCCACAACAATATAAACAACTTTTAATGGTTGCTGGTTTTGAAAAATATTTTCAGTTCCCGCATGTTTTCAGAGACGAAGATCTGCGCGCAGATAGATTGTTTGAACACACCCAACTTGATATAGAAATGAGTTTTATTGAAGAAGAAGATGTGTTTGAATTAATTGAAGGGATGATGAGCAATTTAATGGAAAAGGTGTTTAATAGAAAGATAAAAATTCCATTTCCAAGAATCAGCTATGATGAGGCAATAGGAAAATACAAAACTGATAAGCCTGATTTGAGAAAAGACAAAAACTCGGATGAACTGGCCTTCTCTTGGACTGTTGATTTCCCAATGTTTGAAATTCTACAAGATGGCTCCTTAGATGCCGTGCATCATCCTTTTACCTCTTTAAAAGATGATGATATAAAAATATTTGAAAAAATAGATTTGAAAAATTTTGATAAGGAAAAACTTTTGAAACTCAAGGCCAAACAATATGACTTGGTTTTAAATGGAGTTGAAATAATGGGCGGGTCTATTAGAACTCATAAGTCAGAAATTTTAAAGAAAACATTTGAAGTAATGGGGCATTCTCCAGAAGGGGTAGAAAAAAGATTTGGACATATTCTTGAGGCGTTTAAGTTTGGTGTGCCTCCTCATGGAGGAATTGCAGCTGGCTTTGATAGATTATTGCAGACAGTTTTGAAAGAAAAAAGCATTAGAGAAACAGTGGCTTTTCCGACAACTACTTCGGGCAATACAGCAGTAATGGACGCGCCATCATTTGTTGATGAAAATCAATTAAAAGAGCTTGGTTTGAAATTGAGAAAAGAGGAGCAATGAAAATCGAAACGATAAAAGTAAGAACAAGGGGCTTTAAAGGCCGAAGTTTCAAAATTTTTATATTCCTCCTGATTTTCGCGGTTTTAGTTTTGGGTAGTTTAAAGCTGGCTCAAGTTATCAGGGGATATATTTTTTATAAAATTACAGAGGCCTCTAATAACAGCTCTGCTATTAATCAAGCAATTGATTATTCATTTTTAAAACCATTTCGCAACTGGGAGGTAAAGGGGTTAGAAGAGATAGACGCTCTTTCAGCAGTAAGTATGGTTATTAATTCGCATGAAGAAAAGATTGTTTTTGAAAAAAATAGCGATGAAATGCTTCATATAGCTAGCTTATCTAAAATAATGACTGCATATGTAGCGCTTAAAAATTATGAATTAAGCGATTCTATAGTAATCACGCAAAAAATTGTTGAAACAGAAGAAAATAAAGGAGATTTTAAGGTAGGGGAACGATTAACAGTTGAAGAGTTGCTCGCGTCAATGCTTATAGAATCAAGCAATGATGCAGCAATGGCAATTGCGGAAATTATGGGAGAAAGCAAATTTATTTCTTTGATGAATGAGGAAGCAAAAATACTCGGTCTTGAACATACCTATTTTATGGACCCAATAGGACTTGACCCCGATAATGGAATCGGAGGAAATAATTATTCTACAGCCAGAGAGCTCGCTCTCTTAATCCAACAGATATTAAAGGAATCAAGAGATAATCCTAAAATTGCCAAAATTATAGAAATAATGAATAAAGAAGAATATGATATAGTGCTCACTAACGGCAATTTTCATCATAAGGCAATCAGTACTAATAAAATTTTAGATGAATTCCCAAATATGATAGCAGCTAAAACAGGACAAACGCCAAAGGCAAAGCAGTGCTTTCTTGTAATACTTCCTAAACCAAAGGGAGATGGCTATTTAATAAATGTGATTCTTGGTTCTAATGATAGATTCGGAGAAATAAAAAAAATAATTAATTGGTTAAATAAGGCCTTCGTATGGTAGACATAGATCCGCAAACAGCTTTCAGTTTAATTAAAGTTCTCTTACTTGGAGCTGTTGCTTTTATTGTTTCAATTCTTTTTACTCCCTTTTTAACTAATTTTTTGTATAAGAATAAACTTTGGAAAAAAACCTCAAGAACAACTTCTATTGATGGAAAGGAAATGCCTGTTTTTAAAAAATTTCATTCAGAAAAAGAAACAAAAGTTCCGCGCTTTGGTGGGCTTTTAATCTGGATAGTCCCGCCGGTCTTAGCAGTTCTCTTTTTTATTTTTAGCGAACTTGACGGAACGATAATGGACAAACTTAATTTCTTGAGCCGTTCGCAAACATGGCTTCCCTTATTCGCAATGGTAGCTGCTTCTTTAGTTGGTCTTTTAGATGATATTTTACAAGTAAGAGGAAAGGGCAAATATACAGGAGGGGGATTAAGCTTAAAATATCGGCTCGGCTCTGTTTTTTTAATCGGATTAATCGGTGGATGGTGGTTTTTTGCAAAACTTGGATGGACAACGCTTCATATTCCAGGGGCAGGTGATATTTCAATGGGAATTTGGTATATTCCTTTCTTTGTCTTTATAATGTTAGCTGTTTATTCAGGGGGAGTGATTGATGGCATAGATGGTTTAGCAGGCGGTAGTTTTGCTACAATATTTGGAGCATTTTCAGTAATTGCTATATTCACAGGTCAAATTGATTTAGCTGCATTTTGCGCTGTTTTAGCAGGAACAATTTTAGCATTTTTGTGGTTTAATATCCCGCCAGCAAGATTCTATATGGGCGAGTCGGCCACAATGGGGCTTTGTACCGCTATCACAGTTGTTGCCTTTCTAACTGATTCAGTATTAGTGTTGCCTATTATTGGAATTCTCCTTGTAGCAGAGTCCGGATCTGTTATAGTGCAATTATTATCAAAAAAGTTTTTTAAAAGAAAAATATTTATTGCCACTCCTATTCACTATCACTTTGAGGCAAAGGGTTGGCCTCATTACAAGATAACAATGCGTTTTTGGGTCATTGGTTTAATCGCAGCTGTCATCGGCATTGCTATCCGTCTCCTGGGGTAACTTATTGCAAAGCAAAAAATTCAAATTTTATTAACCAAAAAATATGCAACACAAATTTTTATTCGTTTCCAAAGATGCGCTTATTAGCGATATTGCCTGGCAGATTATTAAAGAAGGACACGAAGCCAAATATTTTATTGAGAACAAAGAAGAAGATGATATTGCTGACGGTTTTGTGCCGAAAACTAAGGATTGGCGAGAGTGTTTAGATTGGGCTGATGTGATAGTTTTTGATGATGTTTTAGGCCAAGGGAAGATAGCCGAGGAATTAAGGGGAAAGGGCAAAAAAGTAATTGGAGGGACAGCTTACACTGATATGCTGGAAGACGATCGTTCTTTCGGACAAAGGGAGCTTAAAAGGCACGGAGTGAAAATTATACCTTTTTGGGAATTTACAAATTTTGACGAAGCTATTACATTTGTAAAAGAACATCCGGATGAATATGTTATTAAGCCGAGCGGAGAAGCTCAGAATATAAAACGACTTCTTTTTGTGGGGCAGGAAAAAGATGGGAACGATGTTGTAAGGGTGCTTGAATCTTATAAAAAAGTTTGGTCTAAGGAAGTAAAAATATTTCAATTGCAAAAAATGGTAATCGGTGTTGAGGTCGCAGTTGGTGCTTTTTTTAACGGTAAAGATTTTATCTATCCCATTAATATTAATTTTGAACATAAAAAACTTTTCCCAGGAAATTTTGGACCTGCTACTGGGGAAATGGGAACAAGTATGTTCTGGAGCCAACCAAATATTTTATTTTCTTCAACTTTAGAAAAGTTAAAAGATACTCTATGCCATGAAAATTATGTTGGCTACATAGACCTAAATTGCATTGTTAATGGTCATGGCATTTATCCGCTTGAATTTACTAGTCGTTTTGGTTATCCAACAATCAGCATTCAACAAGAAGGAATGATTACGCCTATCGGCGAATTTTTCTATGACTTGGCAAATGGCAATAATATAGATTTAAAGTGTAAAACAGGATTTCAGGTTGGAGTTCGACTCGTTGTTCCGCCATATCCTTTCAAAGACAAAATGACTTTTGATTCTTTTTCCAAAGGAGCTATTATAGCTTTCAAGGGTGTGCAGAGCGATAATGGAATTCATATTGAAGATGTAAAATTAGTAAATGATCAGTGGATTATTACTGGTTCGTCAGGAGTTGCTTTAATTGTAGTTGGCACAGGATTAACAATGAAGGAAGCTCAAAAGCAGGCCTATTCCCGAATAAAAAATATTCTTATTCCAAATATGTATTACAGATACGACATTGGAGATCGTTGGTACGAAGAATTTGACAAATTACACAGCTGGGGATATATAAGATAAATTTAAAAGTCGCCATTTAACTGTAGATCTTAAAAATTTACCGTAGAGATGAAACCAGTGGGCAAGATAAACCCAAATTATCAAAAATTATTTATAGTATAAATGAAAGGCCATATTGGAAAAACTAATTTTAATAAAAAATATAAAGATAAACTGGGACCAGAATATATAATTAAAGTTTATGACCCAAAGATTAAGATGCAAGGGTTTTTAGTAATTGATAATACGGTTTTGGGGCCTGGAAAGGGAGGAATTAGAATGACTCCTGACCTGACAGAAGAAGAAATCTTTAGGTTAGCGAGAGCAATGACCCTTAAGTGCGCTTTAGTCGGTTTGCCTTTTGGTGGAGCAAAATCAGGAATTATTTGGAACGGAGGGCCCGATGAATTAAAAAAACAATTTGTTCAAAGTTTTGCTAAATTAATAAAAACATTTACTCCTAAAAAGTATATCGCTGCTCCCGATGTTGGAACTGGAGAAAAAGAGATACAATGGTTTGTTGAAGCTACTGGCGATTGCAGATCAGCTACTGGAAAACCCGAAAATTTATGCAAAAAAATAATTAAAGGACGGAAAAAAATTGGTATTCCTCATGAATTTGGGTCAACAGGTTTTGGGGTTGCTCAATCAACAAAAGTAGCAGCTGAGGTTTTAGGTATTGATATTAAAGGAGCAACTGTTTCAATCCATGGATTTGGCAATGTTGGTTTTTTTGTTTATAAATTTCTGACAGAAATGGGCGCTAATGTAATCGCTATTGCTGACATAAGCGGAGTAATTTTTTCAAAAAATGGTTTTAATAGAAATTTAATAGAAAAATTAGTTAAAGAAAAAAAAGCAGTAATACAATACAAGGGCAAAGCAGAAAAATTGAAACCGGAAGATTTTTGGAAAATTCCTGCCGATATTTTAATCCCAGCTTCGGTGACAGATGTTATTAATGAAAAAAATAAAGATAAAATTAGAACAAAAATAATTGTTGAAGCGGCTAATATTCCAATGAAAGAAACTATTGAGGAAGAATTGTACAAAAAAGGAATTTTAATTATTCCAGATATCATCGCTAATGCTGGCGGGGTAATCTCTTCTTATGCTGAGCACCGTGGTTACTCAATAGAAAAGATGTTTAATTTAATTAAAAGAAAAATTGAAAAATCAACTACCTTGGTTTTAAAAAATAGTTTAAAGAAAAAATTGAATCCTCGTAAAATTGCTATTGAATTAGCAAAAGAGAAAATTGTTTTTATGAACAATGAATAATTTTAAAAACAAAAAAATTCTAATTTTAGGGTTTGGCAGAGAGGGTCAATCCAGTTTAAGGTTTTTAAAAAAGCATTATCCTAATAATGAAATCGCCATTGCTGACAAATTTAAGTGGGGGAAGTCGGACTTCCCCCCATTTGCTGAAAAATATAAAAGCTTTTGTGGGAAGGGATATTTGAAGGCGATTAGAGATTATGATGTGATTATTAAAAGTCCGGGAATAAATAATGCTGATTTAAATCCATATTTAAAAAATCAAACCATTACATCTCTAAAAAAACAAGTCATTACAAAGCCGTATTTGAAAAATCATAATGCTGATTTAAGGTCGTACTTGGAAAATCAAGTTGTGACTTCTCAAACAGAAATCTTTTTAGAAAAACACCGAGACAAAACAATCGCCATTACCGGCACAAAGGGAAAGGGGATGACTGCGAGCTTACTGTATAAAATAATTAAGAGCACAGGCAAAAAAGTAGAGCTTATTGGTAATATGGGAAAACCAGCGCTTGATTTTTATAATAAAAAAAATTGCTGGTTTGTCTTTGAAGTTTCCTCTCATCAATTAGAGAACTTGAAAATAAGTCCGCATATTGCAGTATTCTTGAATATCTATGCTGACCATCTTGATTTTTTTAATACATTTAAAAGATATTTTACAGCGAAAAAAAATATTACTATTAATCAGTCAAAAAAAGATTATTTTATTTACAACAAGAACTCTAAAGCATTAGAAGCAATCAAAACAAAAGCTAAAAAAATTGCTTTTACTAAAACCCAAAATAAAGGATTAAAACAAATTCCTTTTAAGAGTAGCTGGTTTTTGGAGAATATAAATGCTGCGATAGCGGTGGCAAAACTTTTAAAAATAAAGGAAAAAGATATTCAAAAGACAATTAAAAGTTATAAGCCATTTGAACATCGTTTAGAAATAGTCGGAACATATAATGGAATTAAATTTATTAATGATTCTGCAGCAACTATACCTGAAGCCACAATAGCGGGTTTAAATAATTTTGATAATATAGATACTCTTATTCTTGGTGGTTCTGAGAAGAAATCTGATTTTAAAAATTTAGCAAAAGAGATTATCAAAAAAAATATTAAAACCATTATTCTTTTTCCTATAACTGGAAAAAAGATATTAAAAGAAATAAAAAAACAAAAACCAAAAAAATTGCCAAAAGCAATTGATGTTAAAAATATGAAACAAGCGGTTGTCGCCTGCTACAAGAATACAAAAAAGGGGAGTGCCTGCCTTTTATCTCCTGCTTGCGCTAGTTTTTCTATTTTTAAAGATTATCAAGACAGAGGAGAACAGTTTAAAAAATATGTTAAAGAATTAGCTAATAGTAAAAGATGAACAAGCAAAAAAATAAAGAAAAACCAGATTTAGTTCTTTTGATAGCTATATTTCTTTGGTCGTTTTTGGGTTTTTTAATTCTATCTGGGGTCTCTATGACAATGTCCAAAAAATTCGGTTATGAGTCATTGCACTTTATTAAGCACCAGCTTCTTTTTGGTTATCTTCCAGGAATTATCTTGGCATTTATTGCTTATAAAATAAATTTCAAGTTTGTAAAAAAAATTGCTTTTCCTTTAATCATAGTGGCCATTATTTTAATGCTTTGCGTATTTCTGCCAAAAATTGGAAGTGCGGCAGGTGGAGCAAAAAGATGGGTTTCTTTCTTCGGTCTTGCCTTTCAGCCATCTGAATTTCTAAAGCTCTCCTTTATAATCTATCTCTCTGCATGGTTAAGTCAGCGCCAAAAAAAAGAACGAAGTTTTGTAAAATTCTTTATTCCTGTAGTAATGGTTATGGGAATAATATGCGCGCTACTTGTAGCCCAACCAGACATCAGCACTCTTGGAGTTATTTCTGTAATCGCAGCAATCCTATATTTCTCTTCTAACACTCCGCTCTATCACTCTGGAATTTTAGTATTAGCAGGAGCTGGTGGATTAGCCCTTTTAATAAAAATTGCGCCTTATAGATTTGATCGTTTTTTAGTTTTCTGGAAACCCAATATTGAACCCCTTGGAATGGGTTATCAGATAAGACAGTCCTTAATTGCAATTGGCTCTGGTGGTATTTTGGGTCATGGATTGGGCTTGAGCATACAAAAATTTGGCTTTTTGCCACAACCAATGACTGATACTATTTTTTCTGTTTTTGCAGAAGAAACTGGTTTTGTGGGATGCATAATTTTTATTCTGCTATTGCTAATTTTTGCTTGGCAGGGTTTTAGAGTTGCGAAAAAAGCAGATAATGATTTTCTAAAACTAATGGCAATTGGAATCGTTTTTTGGCTGGTTGCGCAGTCCTTTGTTAATATTGGTGCTATAATAGGAATACTGCCTTTAACTGGCATTCCTTTGCCCTTAGTAAGTTATGGCAGTTCCCATTTAATAATGGAATTTATCGCAATCGGCTTGTTATTAAATATTTCTAAAAAAGCATAATAAAGCATAATACAAAAATATGAAAATAGTGTTTACTGGCGGAGGAACAGGGGGCCATATTTATCCGCTGATATCAATTATCAGAGAAATTAAAAAAATTTATCCTAAAGATAAGAAGCTCTCTTTGTTTTATGTCGGGCCTGAAACATCTTATGGTTTAGATGATTTAAGACAAGAAGGAGTAAAAATAAAAAATATTACTGCTGGAAAAATTAGAAGACAAAAAAGTTTAAATGCAATTTTACAAAATATTATTGATATATTATTTAAAATACCTTTAGGTATTTTAAATTCTATTTTTATTTTAAAAACAATAAATCCAGATATTATTTTTTCCAAGGGTGGTTTTGGCGCTTTTCCAGTTCTTTTTGCCAATCGTTTTTTTAGATATCCTTTGTTTTTACACGAATCGGATTCTGTGCTTGGAAAAGTTACTCAAAAATTTATAAAAAATGCAACAAAGGTTTTTGTTTCTTTTGATAATATGAATATTGAAAAAGCAATTCTTGTTGGAAATCCGATTAGAAAAGAAATTTTAAATGGAAGCGAAAAAGAAGCAACTAGAATGTTTGACCTCATAGATACAAAACCGATTGTTTTGATATTGGGTGGTTCGCAAGGGGCTGAAACAATAAACGGTTTAGTTTTGGGTATTTTGCCAGACCTTTTGAAGAATTTTGAATTAATCCATCAATGCGGAGAAAAAAATCTTGAGCATACAGACCTTCTATATAGAACTATTGTTGAAGAGGAGGGATTGGACAAGTTTTATCATCTTTACGGATATTTAAATGAAAACCAAATAAAACACGCCTTAGCTGCAGCTCACATTGTGGTAAGCAGGGCTGGGGCGGCAAGTATTTCTGAAATTTCTGCTTGCGGGAAACCGAGCATCTTAATTCCTTTGCCAGAATCAGCTCAAGACCATCAAGCAAGGAATGCTTATCTTTATGCTAAAACAGGCGCTACAAAAGTAATGGAACCGCAAAATCCTACGGCTCATATGCTTTACTCAATTTTAATGGAAATTTTTTCAAAACCTGACACATTAAAACAGATGCAATCAGCTGCCTTTAGTTTTGCAAGACCAAGGGCAGGGGAGGATATTGCAAGGGAACTTTTAAATTTGACATAAAACCTTAACTCTATTATAGTATTCAATAATGGAAGCAAAAACAAAAAAAATAGAAAATCCTAGGGTTAGAATAGCTCCGTCTCCAACTGGTTTTTTGCATATTGGCACTGCTCGCACAGCGCTTTTTAATTATTTATTTGCTAAAAAATACGACGGCAAATTTATTTTAAGAATAGAAGATACTGATAAAGAACGCTCTATCAAAGAATTTGAAGAGGATATTGTTGAAGGTCTTAAATGGCTGAAAATATCTTGGGATGAAGGAATTAACCCTGATGACACTGAAGAAGAAATAGGGGATTATGGTCCTTATAGACAAAGCCAAAGAAAAGAAATTTATAAAAAATACATTGAAAAACTCTTAAAAGAGGATAAAGCATATTACTGCTTTTGCACAAAAGAAGAATTAGAAGCGCAAAGACAATATCAATTAAGCATTGGGCAACCCCCCAAATACGACAGTAAGTGCAGGGACTTGGATGAAAAAACAGTAAAGCAGAATCTAAAAGACAAAAAGCCATATATTATTAGATTTAAGACACCCGGAAATAAGGTGGTTTTTAATGATTTAATAAAGGGGAAGGTAGAATTTGACGCTTCTTTGTTAGGAGATATGACAATTGCAAAGGACGAGGAAACCCCGTTATATAACTTAGCAGCTGTAATTGATGATTATGAAATGAAAATCAGTCATATTCTAAGAGGCGAAGACCATTTATCAAACACACCAAAACAAATTTTGCTTTCTGAAGCTATGGGCTTAGATGTCCCAGAATACGGACATTTTTCCCTTATATTGGGTCCAGACAAAAGCAAGTTGAGCAAAAGGCATGGTGCGGTCTCTGTAAATGAGTATAAAGATATGGGTTATTTGCCGGAAACAATGGTGAATTTTATTTCTTTTCTTGGATGGAATCCAGGAACTGAAAAAGAGATTTATTCTTTAAATACTCTGGCAAAAGAATTTTCTTTGGAAAGATGCCAAAAGTCCTCTTCTATTTTTAATGTTCAAAAAATGGATTGGCTGAATGGTTTTTATATCAGAAATAAATCTTTGGCTAAATTAACTGAACTTTGCATTCCCTATCTTGTTAAAGATGGATTAGTTCAGCCAACTTTTGTGACTGAAGAACATTTAATAGGCATCGGGCCTGTGGATATAAAAGAAAAATTTATTATAAAAGAAACAAAAGAAAATATTGAGATTGAACAACTGCAAAGTATTGTTTCTTTATATCAAGAAAGATTAAAATATCTATCTGAAATTTCTGAATTAACTGTGTTTTTCTTTAAAAAAGAGCTTGATTATGATAAAAAGTTGCTCTTATGGAAAGATATGCAGGAAAGCGAATTAAAAGCCGTTTTTGAGGCATTAGAAGGGGTATTAGAGCCGATTTATACCCAAGAGTGGGTCAAGCAGCATTTAGAGAAGGTACTAGGAGAAAAGGCCTTAGAAAGAGGGAATAGGGGATGGCTTTTATGGCCATTAAGAATTGCTTTAACTGGCAAAAAGTCATCAGCTCCTCCATTTGAAATAGCAGAAATTTTGGGAAAAGAAAAAACTTTGTTAAGATTAAAACAAGCAAAAGAAAAACTTTAAATTTAAAAATCTATGAAAGGGGAGTGGTTAAAAATTTGCATCTTGCTAATAATAGTTCTAAGTTTTTTCCCGTGGAGCGCTATTAAAGGACAACTAGAGCCACCAAGTATTCAAACAGGTAAAGATATCTTAAATAGAACAGGCAGTACTACAAAATCATTTTTAACAGGCATTGGTCAGGGGATAGGAGATCTTTTTAATTCTATTGTCCCCTCAATAAGGAATGGAGATGAGATTATAAGCAACTGGTGGAAAGAAAAAGCCAAGCCATGGGTTTCGGATCTGTGGGAAAATATAAAAATATATTTAAGCCAAGAAATTATTATAGATTAATAGTTAGTTATTATTAATCAATTATTAATCATCAGTTATGAATAACTCTTATGCCCAGCCCCGACCTCTTTATGAGGTCGGGGCGAGGCGAGAATGATTAATGATCAATGATTAGTGATAAATGATCAATTACTCTTGACACCTCTGTCTTAGGGGAGATATAATGATATATAGTTATGAGTATAATAACCCTTACACTCTTAGTTATCGCCACAACAATTAAAACAGGGTATCCCCTACATAAAATATGAATAAAACGAATCTTCCGCTGGTAGATGATTTCTTATTAAATCTACAATCTAATAATTACTCTGAAGAAACTCTTTATAACTATGAAAGGGATTTAGAAACTTTTTTAAATTTTTTAAAAGAAAATAAAATTGAATTTAAAAATGTTAACAAAAGAACAATTTTAAATTATAAAGCATATTTAAATTCTTTAGACAGAAAAACAGCCAACAAAAAGAAAACCGTCAGAAAATTAAGCAGTTATTCTGTTAACAGAATCCTTTCAGCTCTTCGCTCGTATATTAAATTCCTTATAGATATGGATTATGACTCCTCTATTTCTCCCGAGATGATTAAACTGATTAAAACTCCCAGCAAAATTTCTAGAGTTTCAGAGTTTGACGAAATAGTCAAATTGATAGAATCGCCCACTAAATTTGAAAAAAATAAAAAAATTGCCCTTAGAAATAGAGCTATTTTAGAAACTTTTTTCTCAACTGGGATTAGAATTTCTGAATTATTGAATATAAAATTAACAGAAATAGACAAAAACGGAACTATCTTTATCCATGGAAAGGGTAAAAAAGAAAGATTAGCATATTTAACGCCTAGGGCACAAAAATATGTTACAAAATATTTAGAAATCAGAGGAAATCCAGATTCCCTTTATCTGTTCATTCCTTTCGCGGGCAAAAACCTGCATACTAAAAACAAAAAACTCTCTGCTAACTATCTTCAGGCAAAAATTAAAAGATATAGAGAGTTGCTTGATTTAAATATACCTGTATCAGCTCATAAAATCAGACATGCATATGCAACTTATTTGGCTGAAAATGGAGCGAGTCCTGCGGCTATTCAAATCCTGTTAGGTCACGAATCTCTTGATACGACTACTCGCTATGTGCATGTTTCTAATAAATATGCAGAGAAAGTACAGAAAAAATTTCATCCTTTAAAGGATTAAAACAAATATAAATGAAGCGAGGCGAGCAATCCATCGGATTACTCGCCTCTAATTTTCCTCCTTTCGGCCTTGTTAGCCGCCTTGTTTTTGTACATCGCCTTATCCGCATGGCTAATCATATTAGCGAGAGAAATTTTCTCTTCTCTAACTCTCGGTACAAAATCACAGATACCGAAACTGATATGAACGCCTTCAGGTAATGAGGCCTCAATACGAGACATCACGACTTGAGCCCCTTCTTTGTTCGTGCCAGTTAAAAGCACAAGGAACTCATCGCCACCATAGCGGATTACTAGATCCGCTTCTCTGGGAACACCCTTGATTAATGCCCTTGAAACAGTTTTTAACAACTGATCTCCAGCAGAATGACCACCAGGACCATCGTTAACCTGCTTAAGGCCATCGACATCAATCATTAGTACTGCTACTGGGCTCAATTGCCGAATGTTCTGGGCTAATGCTTTCTCGGCAAAGCCCTGTTCTAGAATCTTTCTATCAAGAGTGCCTGTGAGCGGATCTTGAAAAATATGGACTCCGTGTCTGAATCCATACCATGCCCCTCTTAGCCTATCCCAGATTTTCAAAAAACTCACCTCCTTTGACCTGTTCGGTCTATTTGTAAAAGATATTCAAATTATACCACAGCTATCCCCTATTGTCAATTAAAATTCTCCAAAAAACTCTCCGCATTCTTCTAAATTTTCAATAATAGAACAATACTCTTCGCACTGCTCAAAAGTAGAACATCCTCCTGGTCCGTTAATTTCAAAATCAAAAAAATCAGTGCTTGTTGCTGGAATGGTATCAGTTGTGGTTGCTGGCAATGGCAAAAAGTCTATATTTGATATATCTTCTTGCAATTTTTGAATTTCTTTGCCAAAATCAAACCCCCTGTCCCCTATTTCCCTGTTTGCTGGAAATAAGACATAAGACAAGGCCATTATTCCAATAATCACAACAATGCCTAAGAGCATTTTTCTATTGTCGTTCTTAGTATCTTTTTTAACATCTCTACTTATATTTTGCTCCTCCATATCAAATATTTAAGTATTTAATAATAAAACTTGGTAAGCTAAATATGTGGCAAAAATAACCCATATTGCATAAGGATATAAAAGAATTGAAGCGATTTTAGAGCTAAATCTTATTAAAATTATCAGAGCAATTATTGTTGCTTCTAAAAAGAGCATTTCTAGAATCGCTGCCCCTACTAAATGTTTATTAAAGAATAGATATGACCATAAAAGATTTAAAACTCCATTGATTAAAAATAAAGTTATCACAATGACAAATCTTGAGTTATGAAAAGCTCTGTTATAAAAAATCAGGACAGATATAGCGGTTAATATAAAAATAATAGTCCACACAATACCAATGATAGCTCCCGCAGGAGTAAAGGAAGGTAATTTTAACAGATTATACCAATCCATTCCTTGACTAGTGATTAAATTTCCAAAAACTGCGATTACCAATGTAATTAATGGAATTATAATATAGTTTGGTTTAAACATTAATTTCTTTTAACCATTTATTAAAAACGCATTCTTGACTATGCTCTTTCGGAGCTTCTTTTTTCAAAAATTCTACTGCTTCCTTAAATGTTTTTTCCACATAACTAGAGTCAGTATCAATTATATGAATTTCTTTTCTAAAAGGCAATTTTCCTTCAAAAGGATTGTCTTTATCTATAATATAAAAAACTAAAACAGCTTTTTTGGGAGTAGAATAGCCATTTTTTTCTAATAGATATGAATAAATATCCATTTGAAGCTGGAATTTGTCATAAACATCTGGCACTTTTTCGCCTGTTGATTTGTAATCAAAAGGAGCCAATTTTCCGTCTCCAAAATCTAAGACATCGTCTAAAATGCCATATAATAAAGCATTGTTGTGCTCATATTTTAAGCCCTTGCTATTATCTCTCCACTCATTTAATAAGGTCTGATTCTGAAAAAGTTTTGCTGGAATATTATTTGATTCAAGCAATGGATGAAAACCACTTTCCTGCCTGTGTTTGTCAAAGTCCTGTTTTAGAATATTGTCTACTTCAAGATTTAATTGAAAAGGATAAGGAGATGGTCTTACAACTCCCCTATTCTTTTCTAACCAAAAACATAAAGGACATTCAAAATATAAATTTAGCGACTTCGGAGAAATTTTTATCATTAATGTATTTAAGAACTTATTTCTTTTTTTTCCTCTTTTTTATATCCTTATAACTCTCTTCTGCTGCTACTTTTCTATATCTGCAATAGTCACAGTCATCTGCCATTTTTGGAATATCCTTGCTCAAAAGGCATTGATGAAGCTCTTTAATTGTCCCTTCTACCCAAGAATCATCTCCCTCATAGGGAATAACCTTAACATCAAACTCAATTTTCTTATCAAATGCCTTAGTATCAGTTATTCCATTGCAATAAACAAAATATCCAATTTTAGAAACATTGAAATCGTTTTTTCTAAAAAGCCATTGATAAATTTCCATTTGGCGCTTATACGCTATCTGCCAAGGAGCGTCCAAGCTCACCTCTCCGTTTTTAGAAGTTGCTTTATAATCAACAATATGAATCTCTCCTTTTGGATTTACCCAAATGTCATCAATGCCACCCATTATTAAAAGATTGGTTGGCTTATGAATATATTTTATCCCGCTTCTTGTATTCCTCCAGTCGTTCATTCTTTTGTCTTCAAAAGGAATTGCATCTACGCCATATTCTTCCATCAAAGGATGCTTTGATTTTTCCGCTCTATGAATATCAAACTCTTTTTTTAGTAAGCTATCCACTGCATTATTTAAATTAAAAGGAAACCCTGGAGGCCGCGCTATGCCTAAGCGCCTATCTATATAGAAACAGCGAGGACATTGTAAAAACAAATCTATTTTTGAACGACTGATTCTAAAAGGCGTTTTCTTTTTTACATCAAATAATTCTGTTGTTCTTTTAGGGTTGTAATAAAAAGACATAATGACTAATCGCTAAATTGCGAAAGTAAATTATAGAGTTTTTCATTGGTGTTTTCTGCAATTGGCAGAACATATTCTTTAAGTTCGTTTTTCCATCGCGAAATTTTTGGATAATTAATATGGGTCTCTGGAATATATTCCATTGCCCGCATATTGTCTAAAATATCGCAAAGCTTTATCAATCGCAGATTTTTATCTGATTCAGCAATTTCTTTAAACTTTTTCGGCTTATCTCTTAATTTCTCTTCCTCTGTTTCATTTTCTGGCCGTGTCCGTGTCGCTCCTTTTACTAACCTTGCTGTTTCTCGGCCAAACTGACTCTCAATATGTTCTATTGTATATCCGCTATCTTCAACTAAATCGTGCATTAAAGAAGCGCAAAGCATACGATTATCCTGAATTCCCAACTCTTCCACTAAAATCAAAGTAGAACGAAGAGGATGAATAATATATAAGACACCACTATCTCTAAACTGATTCTGATGTCCTTGTTCAGCCCAAAACAACGCCTTCAATGCTCTTGCTTTTTCTTTTTCTGGCAAACTATCTAAAAATCTTATAAATTTTGTTCTTTGATATTCTAAATTAAGAAATTTATCTTCAAGCATATTTTTTAAATTTTACTAATAACCATAACTGGGATAATCATATTCAAGCTGGCCCGAACCCAACGGGTCACTATATTTTGAAAGCTCAAAACCATCTCTCTCGCCATCTCCATCTGTATCTTTATTATTTTTATTAGTCCCGATATAATCCTCTAAACTATCTGACACTCCGTCATTGTCGCTATCAATATATTGTGCCTGTTTGGCCTCTTTAGAAATCACTGTTTTATTAGTAGTATTATCGCCCTGAACAATTATTAAATGATGATTGTAAAGACGACCAATAGTATCATAAGTGCGACCATAAATATTAGAATTTAGTCTTGTTCCCTTGTCATATTTCAGCAGGTTCATTTTGTAAGTCAAAACATAATCCTGATTTTGAATTTTTTGATATTTATAATCTATGCCAGTATAAACATCTGTAGGTATTGCCTTAAGCAACGGTTCCTCTTGATATGTTTTAATATAAGAATCGTCTTTATCTCTCAAGCTGTATCGACTAATCTCAAGTTCTGACAAATTATCAGGATAAGTATCTGTCAAAGAGTAAAAGGCGTTTAGCGCTCCCCTTATAGTGCTTATGTTATCCTTCTGTTTCTCAAAGTAATACTCATCCTCTGACATTCCGCTCATAGACATTACTGCCTCATCATAGCTTATAAAATCCTTTGGAGCATTTATTTTAACTTTCTTATTAATGTCTTTAAGATTAATTTCAGTAGAGAAAACAAGTTGTTTGTTTTCCAGAGATTTAACTTTACTTTGCGGAACAAGAGCAAACCGATAACTTATCTTTAAAGGATAACCTGTTTTTGTTTCTATAAATAAATCAAACTTTCCATTCTTATTAAAATAATTTACAACTGTTATTGTTTGAGGCGCTTCTAAATATCTCAAAGTGTTTTCGCTAAACTTGAGAATGGCCTCGTCCCCAAATTTTTGTTCAAGCTCTGCAGTTAAGGCAGTATAAAATTCAGGAAGCGTATCTGCATTCAAGCCAAGTTCATAATGAAAAACATTTTTGCCGTCCAATTTTTCTATCTTAGCATTATCTTGGCCTAAGAATAAGCCTTGTTCTATGGCAACTTTAAAAAATACCTCTAATTCTTCCATAACTGTTACTCTTGTTTCTGGCTCCTCGTCCATCTTCCTGAAGTATTCAAAAACTTCAAATATAGAATAAGGATCAATCATATCCTGTGGTGTAATTTTTATCCACTCCTCCTTAATAGAAGAAATCTCGCTACCAATAAACATTAAGAGAATGCCTGGAATCTGGTTGAGCCGAAAATATAAAATATCATTTATACGCATAAAATCCGCACTTAACCTTAATATCATATCCTCGTATTCTACTTCTCCGCCAAAGGAAAAGCTGGTATCAGTCATTTCGTCCTGCTCTCTATAGAAAATGCCAGAAGTATTGATGCTTGCTTCAAGATTACCTGGGATATTAGAAAGATATTCCCCTTGGTTTTCAATAAGCAGGACAAAAGCCGGCTTCATTTTATCTGGGTCAAAGGAATAATAGAAAGAATAGGAATAATAACTGTTATTGCTAAAGGTTACCTGCTTCCCGTTAATAACAACTGCATCATAATAGCTCGGACTTATCCAAGATGTTATTAAATCTATTGCTTCCTGGGTTTCAAAAGTGATAGTAATTTCATAGCCGTCGCCATTATCTATCACTTCATATGAATAATCTGTGCCTAAAGGATCTTTTGTCTGAATATTGCCCTGTTTAAATGTGTTAGGATATCTTCCCAAATCATAAAAAGCCGTTTCTAAGCCCGTTCTTAGCTGACTTAAATCAGAAAATCTCTGATAATCTCTTTGAATAGCTGGGCTTTGTATGTTAGAGTAATCAACTTCCAGCGCTTTCATGCCCTCTTCTTTTTTTATTATCTCAAAACCAAAAACAACTTCATAAGAAGCGTTTTTTACTTCTCCAATCTTTTCAAAAACTTGTTCAAATAATTTAATACTGGATTCCTTGCTCGTACCAAATGGCCAAAAATTAGCAAAATAAGAAAAAATCAAATATGCGATTATTAAAAGTAATGCAATTCCAAGAATAATTAAAGGGTTTTTATTAACATTTTTTATCGGATATGTCTGGCTTGCCGAAGCATAAGGTGCACTTGGTGAGGTAGAATGAAAATTATGTTCTTGAGCACTATTAAAATTATCCTCATTAAGATTTTCAATTTTATCGTCCATAATAAAACAAATTAACTATATTTAATTATTTTAACACAAAGAAATAATTATGAAAACTTTTAATTGGTGGAAGTCGGACTTCCACCGATTGCAACCTCTAGGGTTGAATGTAAAATCTGCCGAGAACACTTCTCGGCAGATTTTAATGTTTTAAGGTTTGTAATACTGCTTATCACCTATTTCTTTGGGAAAATGGGTTTGTTGTGATTTCTTTTCCGGTAAGTCATGGGCATATTCATAGCCCTTGCCATAGCCAATTTTTTTCATCAAATTAGTTACTGCATTTCGCAAATGCAAAGGCACACCAAAAGAGCCCTTTTTGGCATCTTCTTTTGCCTGTAAAAGAGCTGTATAAGAGGCATTGCTTTTTGGCGCAGTAGCAAGATATGTCACTCCATGGGCTAAATTAATCTGTGCTTCAGGAAATCCAACAAACTCCACTGCTCGAGCAATAGCTATGGCTATTTGCACTGCTTGCGGATCTGCATTTCCAATATCTTCAGAAGCAAAAATAACCATTCTTCGGGCAATAAATCTGGGCGCCTCTCCTGATTCAATCATTCTTGCTAACCAATATAATGCGCCATTCGGGTCAGAATCCCGCATACTTTTAATAAAAGCTGAAATCACATTATAGTGTTCTTCTCCTTTTTTATCATAACGAAGAGCATGCTCTTTTAAAATATCAGAGACATCTTCTGCTTTAATTTCTTTTTTCTTAGCGCCTTGTCTATCTTTTAAGTGATTAACTATAAACTCTAAACCATTCAAGGCAACCCTTGCGTCTCCATCGGCAAAATTAGTTAATCTTTCCAATGCCTTATCTTCAAACTTAATTTCTATATTGCCAAAACCCCTTGCCTTATCACTTAAAGCTCTTAAAATAATCTGCTTTATTGCTTCTGCTGATAACGGCTTTAATATATAAACAGCAGAGCGGGACAAAAGAGGCGAAATAACCTCAAAAGAAGGGTTTTCCGTTGTGGCTCCGATTAAAATAACAATGCCCTCTTCTACATGAGGGAGCAAAGCGTCTTGTTGCGCTTTATTAAATCTATGAATTTCATCAATAAAAAGAATTGTCCTCCGATTTTCAAACTTCAAACTCTCTCTTGCTTTTTCAATTGATTTTCTGACCTCATTTATTCCAGTAGTAACAGCGGAAAACTTGGCAAAATGCGCTTTTGTTTTATTTGCAATAATTCTTGCCAAAGTGGTCTTACCGCTTCCAGGAGGACCCCAAAAAATTAAAGAAGTTAAGTTGTCATTCTCAATCGCCCTATACAAAGGACTATTCTTTCCAACTAATTCTTCTTGTCCGAAGAAATATTCAAAATCCTCTGGCCTCATTCTGTCAGC
>JAHIEL010000010.1 GCA_018901715.1 Patescibacteria group bacterium | reverse complement strand
CTTACTATAGCAGCATGGGCTGTTTTGCTTCCCTCGTCTGTCACAATAGCTGAAGCAATTTTCATTATGGGCACCCAGTCAGGGTCTGTCATTTTAGTTACCAAAACCTCGCCTTGTTTGAATTTATTCATATCTCTCACATTAGAAATAATGCTCACCCTTCCTTGTCCTATTTTATCTCCAATGGCAATGCCTGTTAAAATCGGCTCTTTTTTTGTTTTAATATCATATTCTTTATAGATATTTTTCTTTTCAGCGCTATGCACTGTCTCTGGCCTTGCTTGAACTATATACAACTTGCCATCTCTGCCATCTTTTGCCCATTCAATATCTTGGGGCGTATATTTGCCCTTTTTCTTAGAATAATAATCCTCTATTTCACAACCCCATTTAGCTAAAGTTAAAATCTCATTATCTGTTAAAGAAAATTTTAATTGATTTTCTTTGGAAACAGGAATTTCTTTTACTCCTCCCTTTTTGCTATAAATCATTTTCTTTGTTTTTCTGCCAAGATTTTTAACAATAATGGACTTAAACCCTTGTTTTAATTTTGGTTTAAAAACATAAAATTCGTCAGAAGTAATTTTACCTTTTACAATCAATTCTCCTACTCCCCAAATAGAATTAATTAAAACAACATTTTCAAATCCTGTTTCAGTGTCTAATGTAAACATAACCCCAGCAGAACCAGTGCCAGAACCAATCATTTTTTGAATACAAACTGATAAAGCAATTTCTAAATGGTCAAACCCCTTTCCCTCTCTATAGGCAATAGCCCTGTCTGTAAATAAAGAAGCAATGCATTTTTTAGAGGCCTTCAGAACTTCTTCTTCTCCTGACACATTAAGGTATGTTTCTTGCTGTCCAGCAAAAGAAGCGGTTGGCAAGTCCTCGGCCGTGGCAGAGCTTCTCACTGCCACTATTAAATCTTTTGTTCTGTATGCAGTGCAAAGTTTTTTGTAATTTTTCCTGATTTTTCTTTCCAGCTCTATCGGAAATTCAGAATCAAGAATTAATTTTCTTGCTTGCTTACCTGTCTCTTGCAAACTATCAATACTTTTTGGTTTAAATTTTTTAAATAAGGCCTTTAATTCCTTATCTATGCCATTTTCTTTTAAAAAATAAAAATATGCCTTGGAAGTGAGGGCAAAACCATTTGGAATATTCATATCTTTAGCAGTCAAATTTCTATACATCTCGCCGAGAGAGGCATTTTTGCCTCCGACAAAAGGCACATCTTCAATCTTAATGTTTTTAAACCAGAGAATATATCTTTTATTTTTAAACGCCATATAAAATGATTAATAATAACTGATAATTTATTATTCTATTTTATCAATGCCCTAATTGCTTCCACTGCTTCTAATGGATCAGAATAATTTGGAATTTTATTCTTTTCTAATAAATCAACTGCTTTTCTAGTATTTTTTTCTCCTAAAAAAGTGGTGATGATTGGTTTGTTTTTAAATTTCTTTTTTGCTTCAATTATAATTTTAGCATTTTTTAATGAGTCCGTCATTATTTGAACTGTTTGTAAAACAATCAATCCATAAATATTCTCTTGTTTCAGTAATGAATTAATTGCTAAAGCATAATCTTCGCTATCAGCATCTCCTATAATATCCAAAGGATTATTTTGAGACCATTTCTTAGGCATTTTAAATTTTAAATCAGGCAAAACAATATTATATTTATCGCAATAATCAGCAGCAAGTATTGCTACTCCTCCTCCATTAGAAACTATTCCAATTCCATTTTTGCATCTTGGTTGCCATGCTAATGCCTTAGAAACATCTAAAAATTGTTCAATTGATTCAACCTCAAATATTCCTGCCTGTTTAAAGGCAGTAGAATAAATTTCTGCCTCTCCAGCTAAAGCGCCAGTGTGAGAACTCACTGCTTTTTGGCTTGTTTTTGTTTTCCCTCCTTTTAAAACAACAATTGGTTTTTTAATCTTTTTAGCTATTTCAAAAAACTCTCTGCCATTTTTTAATCCCTCTATATATATAGAGATAACCTTTGTTTTTGAATCATTGTCTGCCCATTTAAGAAAATCCGTGAGCTTTAACCCTGCCTCATTTCCATAAGAAATAATTGCTGAAAAACCATAGGATTTATTAAAAGAAGCATCAATAATTGAGTCCAATAAAGCTCCAGATTGAGAAATCAGAGTTATCCTCCCTGCTTTAGGCGTAAAGGGTGCAAAAGAAACATTGAGTCCTGCCGAAGGCCTTAAAATGCCAAGGCAATTTGGCCCAATCAGGGATATATTTTCTCGCTCTAAAAGGCCTTGAATTTGTTTTTGTATGACAGCTCCTTTGTGTCCAATCTCTGCAAAGCCAGAAGAGATAATAATGATTGCCTTTACTTTTTTCTCACAACACTCTTTGACTATCTGCAAAACTATTTTTGCAGGCACAGCAATAACAGCCAAATCAATCCCCTGTTTAATATCTTTGAGCTGTGGATAAGTTTTTTTATTCAAAACATTCTTTCTATTAGGATTTACAAAAAAGAGAGCTCTTTTCTTTTTTCCTTCTAATAGATTTATTGCCAAGCCCTTGCCAACAGAACCAGCCCTATCTGTGGCACCTATCAAGGCAATTGATTTTGGATTAAAAATATATTTCATATTTTTTTTAGGGTTATTTTAGGGTGCGACCCTAATAATTATCATGCTAATATTTTTGCATCTACTGCAATTGTTTGTTTTGAATTGGCTATTACTGGATTTAAGTCAATTTCTTTAATATCTTCTTTTACAATTAAATCAGATAAACTAAGAAGCATTGTTTCTAATTCATCTATCTTAACTCCTTGTTTGCCTCTTGCTCCTTTTAAAATATCATAGCCCTTAATCTCTGATATCATTTCTTTTGCCTCTACTCTTGTTATTGGAGCTAATCTAAAAGAAATATCTTTTAATATTTCAACATAAATACCTCCTAGGCCGAATAAAACAATGGGCCCAAAAACTGAATCTGTTTTTGCGCCCATAATTATTTTTTCGCCTTTTATCATTTCCTGAACAATAATTTCTTTTGAGATTTTAGAAATCTTTTTATATGATTCTATCAACTCTTTTTTGTTTTCTATATCTAAGATAACACCTCCCACATCTGTTTTGTGTAAAGCATTAGAGATTTTTAAAGCTAAAGGATATCCCACATCCTTAGCAAATTCCAAAAGCCCTTTCTCGCTTTTAATAACCCCTGATTTAGCATAAGGGATTTTATATTTCTTTAGTATAATTTGAGTTTCTTCAAAACTTAAAAGCATGTTCAAGCATTATAGCGTAAAAATTAAAAATTGAAAATAAAAAAACCGCTTGCGCGGCTTCAGAGACATAATCAAAATATAATTTAAACTTTTTTCTTTTCGATTTTCTCTGCTTTTATAAATTTATGTTTCTTCAAAAATTTCAAAATCGGAGCTCCACATTTTTCACAAAGCTCAATCATAGAAAAAAATCCAAGTCCTGCAGTTATCGGCTTGCCCTTAATCTGTTTTTCGCACATATCACATTTAGTTATTCTCATAATTAAATTATTTTTATTTTATTATATTGCTTTTTCTAAAGCAACTGTTTTGTATTTACAATCCACCTGTGCTCTATAGCCGAATTTAGACAGAAAACTGATACCAACCAACGGCATATTCTCTGCTATTAAGACCTGAATATAGTTTATGCTCCCCTCCATAGCTGCGATGGCAAGGGCTGTGGGTACTTGAATAATCTTGCCATGGGCCAATCTTACATTAGTAACGCCACGCACCTTAAGTCCAAGCTCCTTAGCTATCATGGGAGTTACTTGTAAATCACCCGTAAATCCAGTATCCAAAATAACAGAGTGAGTTTGAACCGATCGCCCCCATGCCACAACGACTTTTACAAGGGGTGTGTTTTCTATAAATACACCTTTTATCATATTTGTTATTGCTTATCAACAAAAAATTCCGCCATGGTTTCAGCAGCATCAAAACCAATCTTAACAACATAAAATACCTTATCAGAGTGATTCTGTCTCGCTAATTCCAGTGCTTCGGCGCTTGTCTCCCCAAGATAATCCTTTCTACTATCAATATCAATTGCGAGAAACTTCCCATTATTTTTGGGTTCATAGTTAATTTTGATTTCTTCATATATTCTCGCTCCTTCTTCAGCTATTTTTTGAATATCAGCTTTTTTAATTAATTCTTCATTAATATCCATAATATTTTTATTAAAATTAATTAAATTTGTTTCCCCAGAATTTCCGTAAACTCTGCTAATCGGGCGGCATAAGCATATTCATTATCATACCAGGCAATGACTTTTACTAAATTATCATTCACTTTTGTGGATAAAGAATCAATAACTGCGGAATATGTATTTCCTTTGAAATCCGTTGAAACCAATGGCTCATCCTCAACTGTTAAAATATTTTTTAATTCTTTTTGAGAAACTGTTTTGAAAACAGAATTTACTTTCTCTACTGTGGTTTTTTTATCCACAATACAAACTAAATCAATTAAAGAAACAGTAGCAATTGGCACCCTAATCGCCATTCCGTCTAACTTTCCTTTCATATTTGGCATAATCTTACAAATTGCCTTTGTGGCTCCTGTTGTGGTGGGAATCATATTCATTCCTGCTGTTCTTGCTCTTCTCAAATCTTTATGTACTAAATCAAGTATTCTTTGGTCATTTGTGTAGCTATGGACAGTTGTCACAAAACCCTTTTTAATACCAAAATTCTCGTCTAAGACCTTAACAACTGGAGCTAAACAATTAGTAGTGCAAGAACCCATATCAACAATATCATCATCTCCTAGCGAATCCTCATTCACTCCTATAACATAGCCCTTAATGTCATCTGACTTAGCTGGGGCTGAAAGAATTACTTTTTTAGCGCCTGCTTTAAGATGTTTTTCCGCTCCCTGTCTATCTCTAAAAACTCCTGTGCACTCTAAGACAACATCAACACCTAATTCCTTCCAAGGAAGTTTTTCTGGTTCTGGCTCACAAAAAAACTTGGCTTCTACTTTTTTATTATAGATGCCATACGAAGAATCATATTTAAAAAGATGAAGCAGGGTTTTTTTATCTGCCAAATCATTAATTGCAACTACTTCAATATTTGAATGGTTTTCTAAAATATGGCGCAAAGTTAAACGCCCTATTCTTCCGAAACCATTGATAGCAATTTTTAACATATTAATCTTTAAGATTAAGTAGTTTTGCAATTTTTGGCCTATCAAACCCAACTATAATTTCTTCGTCTATTTCTATTACTGGCACTGCCATCTTCCCTGTTTTTGCAAAAATATATTCCTGTGCTACTTTGTCTTGAGAGACATCTACTACATCAAATTTAATGCCCTCGCTCTGCAAAAACTCTTCTAAAATATCACAATAAGGACAAGTAGGAGTTGAATATACTTTAACTTTAGCCATAATTATTCACAACTCCCGCCAGCAGGAGCGTCATTAGTTATTAAATCCTGCTCACATCCATCAATAGGATTGTTCATTGCAGAACAAATTGCTTCTTTATAATCATTCGCACTCCTTGCTCCATCATAGATCATACCATTAATTACAAGAGTTGGAGAACCAGAAATCATATCCTCCTCTTTGCTCCCATGATTGGCAGGATCCTGAACTGGATAAAGCGTTCCGGTTAAGATTAATTCATTATCAAGCAAAGCGATTCCTTCATTTTGCTGGCAATCATTTACCATATTAACATCAATGCCTAAACTAGAAGCAATCCCTTGCCATTTTGCGTCTATGTCATCATAAGTAGCCTGTGCGTTAGCCTGTTTTACAAAATTCCAGAAATTTAAAGGGTCATATTTCTGAACGCATAATTCCCTTATTCCTTGATTAAGTTCTCCTATTTTATGCATTGAACAATATTTATTTGCTTCATCAATACAATAATCTGGATATCCTGTCTGATAGTCACTATACACAATATAGCGTAGCTCTATGTCTGCATTGTCGCCCAATAAGTCAACTACAGGCATGATTAACTCTTCTGCCTGATTGCCATAAGGACAATATGACATTACAAATAAATCAACTTCTGGTTTATCGCTTTTAGAAAATGATTTTGGTTCTACTGGTTCGGGCGGAAGCATATCAAACGGTTGAAAAAATAGATATTTACCGTTTTTTGTGACATAAGCAGAATCAGTTTGTCCCATTACTTCAAAATTTACTTTATACATTCCATATTCTTCTTCCACATCAATAAGCGTAAATTCAGTTCCTGGAGCAGCTAATTCTTGTCTTATAAAATCAAGAGTAAACTCGCCTATCTCATCTTTTGGAATTACATCTTTAATTCCAGTGCCTATAAAAATACCATTGCTAACCCCCACATAAATAAGCACAACAGCCAACACAACAATAATTCCTCCTAATATAAAAGTGATTACATTTTTCTCCATTTTTTTAAGTTAATAATTTTAATTATTATAATTTAGCATAACACAAGAAATATTTTTTTCAAACCTTTTTTATTCTGCCCTGTTGAAAAACTATTTTAGTTTTTTCTTTTATCTCTTTTTGGTCGCCAAGATAATAGTGTTTTATTGGCTTCAAATTCTCATCTAATTCATAAACCAAGGGAACGCCTGTCGGGATATTAAGATTCACAATATCTTTTGGATTAATATTGTATAAATATTTCGCTAATGCTCGCAAGCTATTACCATGAGCTGAAATTAAAACTTTTTTGCCTTGCAAAATAGCAGGCGCGATTTCTTCTCTCCAATAAACTAAAACTCGCGCTTCTGTATCTTTTAGCGATTCGCCCAAAGGCAGAAGGTCTTTTTCAACATCTTTATATAATGGATCATTCCCGGGCCAGCGCTCATCTTCTTTTGTCAAAAGAGGCGGCTGAACATCATGGCTTCTTCTCCACTGAAGAACTTTTTCTTCTCCCTCCTTTTCAGCAGTTTCTTTTTTGCTTAATCCCTGAAGCGCGCCATAGTGCCTTTCATTTAAGCGCCATGTCTTTTTAACAGGAATATCTATGCCCATCTCTTGTAGGCATAAGTCCAATGTTCTTGTTGCTTTTATCAAATAAGAAGTAAAGGCAATATCAAAAACATATCCTTCTTTTTTTAGAAGTTTGCCTGCTTCAATCGCCTCTTGCTCGCCTTTATTTGTTAATCCAACATCAGTCCAACCAGTAAATTTATTCTCTTTATTCCAAACGCTTTCTCCGTGTCTTAATAAAACTAATTTATACATATAAGGTAGTTTAATTATAAGAACCCTCGTCGCTTCGCTCCTCAGAACCTTGCGACCTTCGGTCTAAAGAACCCTCGTCGCTTCGCTCCTCAGAACCTTGCGACCTTCGGTCTAAAGAACCCTCGTCGCTTCGCTCCTCAGAACCTTGCGACCTTCGGT
>JAHIEL010000009.1 GCA_018901715.1 Patescibacteria group bacterium | reverse complement strand
TATAATATCATAAATTGTTAACTTTAGTCATTAAAAGTTGTATAATAAGATATGAAAAGGTTTTGAAAAAATATTATTAAATATTATTGAAATTATGTTATCAATTATTCCAACCAACTTAGATAAAGTGGACAAAGAGCACATAGACCAAGAAATTTTACGGCTTGGCATTATAGCAGAACTTGATGCAGTGAGCACTTATGAGCAGTTAGCTGCAATGACAGATAATGAAAAGATTAAAAAGGCGTTAGCAGATATTGCAAAAGAGGAAAAAACCCATGTCGGAGAATTTCAGGCACTGCTTTTGGAAATAGATAAAGAGCAGGCAGAGGAATTGGAAGAAGGCAAAAAAGAAATAGAAGAAATGTAACGGGTTATTATTAAATTATTATTAAAATAAATAAATATGATAAAAAAGAAAAGAAAAAATAAGATTAAATTAACAATACGAGAAAAAAAGAAAATTCTTAGAGCAGACGAAAAAAAGAAGTTGAAAAAAGAGAAACTAAAGGAAAAGCAATTAAATAAAAATAATTGTTGTCGGTTTTGGAATTTTAATCTTTGGCTTCGGCTTACTATAATTCTTATTCTTATTTCTCTATTGATTTATGTGATTGTGGCAGTAATGAGCGGACTTAAAGAGTATAAATATATTGGAGGAGAAATAAATTATCAGGAAACCATAACTGTAGAGGGTATGGGCGAAGTGTATGCAACGCCAGATGTAGCTATTGCGGTTTTCTCAGTAAAGAATGAGGCAAAAACAGTTGCACAGGCGATACAGGAGAACAGCAAAAAGATGAATGAAATCATTTATTCTGTTAAAATTGAAGGAGTTGACGAAAAGGATTTAAAAACCATTAGCTTTAATCTTTATCCAAGATATGAGTATTACGAGTATGAGTACATAGAAGATGAAGGAGATGTATTGCAGGCAGATGGAAAGCGCGTGTTAGTGGGGTATGAAGTTATCCAAAGCTTGCAAGTTAAAATAAAGGATATGGAGAATATAGGTAATATTATTCAGCAAGCCACTAATTCTGGAGCTAATCAGGTAGGTGCTTTGAGTTTTACAATAGATAATGAGGATAAGTATAAGGAGGAGGCTAGACAATTAGCCATAGAAGAAGCAAAAAATAAGGCAGAACAACTTGCTTCTCAACTCGGGATAAAGCTTTTAGGGATAAAAAGTTTTACAGAGAATATTAATGGAAGTTTCTTAGGAGCATACAGGGCTAGCATAGATATGCTTGAGATGACCTCACCGAATATTGAGGTAGGACAAAATAAAATAGAGGCAAGAGTGAATATTATTTATAAGATTCAGGATTAAGCAATCAAACAAATATTATCTTGAAAACAGGACTAAAACTAAAATTTGTTATATATCTTATTCCCTTGATTTTACTGATATGTTCGGCTTTCTTGTTTTTTCATTTATTTAGAGTGGACTATCTTTCAAGATCTCATTTAAGGGATTTAGGAACTGAATTAGTAAGCGATTTATCATATTCTTCGCGTCCAGTTATTATTAGTGGCGAAATCTCTTCTCTTGCTCCAATTGTTGAAGGAATTTTAGAAGAACAGGAGCTCACCTTAGTAGCGCTTTATAATGCGTCTGGCCATGTTATTTTTGCTGAAAAAAGGAAGGATATAGAGGAAAGAATGGTTGAGTCCGTGTTAGATAAACTTTCTCAATCTAAAGGCCCATTTTGTATTGAGAGCAGTGCTGGCGAAGAAGAAAAAATATATGATTGCTATGCCCAGATTTGGTCTAAAGAATCTCAAGCAGGAGAGATTATAGGTTATTGTAGAGTAGCCCTAACTTTAGACACAGTTTATCAGGCAAGAAGAGAGGCAGTCGGTCAAAGCATATTAATTGTTTTGTTAGTGTTAGCTCTTGGATTTTTTACTTCCCTGATTTTAGCAGAAAAAATGGTAAAACCAATAAGGTATTTTATTGAAGGGGCAGAGAAAATAGGGGGCGGGGATTTAGATTATCGTTTTGGAATTAAAACAGGAGACGAGATAGAACAACTCGCCGAATCCTTTAACAAGATGACTGAACAATTACAGAGATCAAGAAGGGACTTGCAAGAGGCAAATGATGTTTTAGAAATTAGAGTTAAAGCAAGAACTGAAGAATTGGAAGAGTTTGCCAAGGGCTTAAATGAACAAGTAGACGAAAGAACCAAAGAATTGCGTGAACGGTTGGATGAGTTAGAACGATTTCACAAGCTTACAGTTAACAGAGAAATGAAAATGTTGGAATTAAAAGAAGAAATAAAAAGATTGAAAGATAAATTGGTTTAAAAAGTAAAAAATAATATAATATCTTATGTTTGATAAATTTAAACAGCTGAAGAATTTAAAAGATATGCAGGAAGCAATGGAAAAAGAGGCAATTACTGTGGCAAGGCAGGGCGTTGAAATAACGATTAATGGCAAATTTGAAGTGCAAGAAGTATCTATAAATCCCAAGCTTGAGAAAAAAGAACAAGAGATTGTTATAAAACAGTGTTTTAACGAAGCAGTTAAAAAACTGCAGATGAATTTAGCTCAAAAGTTTTCTGGGATGCTCTGATTTTGTTTGACAGGATTTTGATAGGAATATATAATAAAATATAAAGCATAATAATTAACTTATTAAAAATATGTTTGGAGATTCACAAGGATATGGGCCACATGAAAGCGGTTTTGGGCCAAACGATAGTGATTATAATGGTGGCGGAACAGGTGGATATAGTGGCGGATACACGGGAGATGAAATGGGCTTAGCTATATAGTTC
>JAHIEL010000088.1 GCA_018901715.1 Patescibacteria group bacterium | reverse complement strand
TATTAGCCAACGCCAGGATATTCATTCCCAGCCAATTAAGAAAAAAAAGACATTATTTGTTTTTATAATATTATTTATTGTTATCGCCCTTTCAATGGGCGTTTATTTTTTCTTTTTTTATTCTCGCGAGGCCGAACCTGAATACAGCGAGGTTTATCGTTTGGTCCCTGAAAAAATATCTCAATCAGCTGTTATAAGAATTTATTTACCTCCGAGTATTAGTCCTGAATTTGCTAAAAATAATATTAAGTTTTCACCAGAAATAAAAGGTGACTGGGTAGCAGGCAAAAGCAGGATAGGACTGTTTGCGCGACTTGCGGAACACTTTAAGGTATTTGCCGCTTCCAACGGCTCTGTTGAAGAAAGCGTTATCTATTATAATCCAGAGAGTGATTTAAGCTTAAATAGGTATTATCAAGTAGAAATAGCTTTTGCTGAAGGAGGGAGTATTGCAGAGGATTTTTTAGCAGTTGAAAATCCTGAAATTTCCGCTATTTTTCCAGAAAAGGGGAGCGAAGTTCCCGAAGATTCAGATATTACTATAGTTTTTAATCGTCCTATGGTTCCCTTAACTACCTTGGGCGAGCTTGAGAAAAAAGATGTTCCAGTTGTAATCAGCCCTGCGACAGAGGGTCGTTTTAAATGGATTACCACTCGAAATCTTCAATTTATTCCTGATGACCGATTACAGAGGTCGTCAAATTATGAAGTTAAAATAAAACAAGGACTTGAATCAGTAGATGGCTTGGAATTAGGTGGCGAGACATCTCGTTTTACTACGCGCAACTTAAGATATGTTGGATTATCAGGCGGGGAAACAGTATACAACAGACCAATTTCTATTAAGTTTAATCAGCCAGTTGATTTAAATAGAACAGAGAATGAGATTGTTTTAAGGAATAATACTACTGGGAAAGAGGTATCTTTTATAGCTGAATATGGAGGCAATCAAGAAATGGACTTGCTCGAAGATAGGGCAGTAGGTTTTTTTGATGATGGTATTAATTTTTTTGCAGGAGCTAATAATAGTTTTGGTTTTTTGAATATTTTTCCTAAAAAAAGCGAACAATCCGGAACTGATGAAACAATTATCAATATCTATAATGCCAGAGACAGGTTTGGGAGGAAAAAGCTTTGGGACTTTGATAATGACTACACTTTAGTCATTAGAAAAGCGTATCCTTCAGAAGGAGATATCAATTTAGAAGAACGGAAAACATCAGGATTTAATATAACAGGTGTTATAAAAAATATTTCTGCTGAATCAGATAAAACAAGCTGGGTGTCTAAAGATTTTTTTGACCCTCAGGGCAAACTCTGGGTAGAGTTTTATGAGGATATTGACTTAAGCCGAAGCAGAATAGAATCAGATAAATTAAAAAATATTGATTATGGTTTGAAATGTAAAGATGAGGATTTATATACATCATCTAATGTTGATTGCGAGAAAGTAGCAGATAAAAAAAGAATTTATTTGGAATTCAATGGCAATGAAGTTGGACTGGGCGAGAGCTTGGAGATTGATTTTAAGAAAATAGTTAATTCTGAAGGCCTACAAATAAATAAAGACCCAATAACAGAATATGCTTTTTCGTATCCAGAGTTCAGAATATCAAAGACCCTTCCATCTAGCGGAGAGCAGTCAGCAGTTCTTACAGAGTTGATAATTTGCTCTAACTCGCCGATATTAGCTCCAGCCAAAGAAGAACTTTCAGAGCATTTTAAAGCTAATCTTGATTATGAATTAAATTATTGGGGTCAGTCATACAGAATAAATTATGTTTATGCCAGCAGTATATGCGGGTTGGGAGAGTTTAGGACTAACATTAGCTATGGGTTGATGCCGCTTTCTAATTATTCCTTGAATTTAAAATTAGAAGATGTGTTTTTACAGAAAAAAGATTTATCTTTGGATTTTCAAACTGGTCCAATGTCTTCTGAATATCTAACTTTTTATCAATTTCAAGATAGTTATGTAGTGGCAAGCCCTGAAGCGAAAAACCTTACTTTTGCAACTAGGAATATGGAATATGTTAGTGTTGATATCTGTAAATTGAGCCCAGTTAATTTTCTATATTATTTGAATAATAAACCTTATTCCAGTGATGGTCTTGGTTCAATGACCAGATGTGAAGAACGGGTTAAGGACAGCATTGCCATACCTAATAAATATTGGATTAAGAATTATTTTCATTTTGATATTGCTGATTATTTTTCAGAACCATTGGGTCACTATGTTGTCACTTTTTATCATCCCAATTATAAGATGACGATTTGGAGTGGTGGCTCACGGACAGAAACACAGGCATTTGAGAGAACTTATTTAACAGTGACCAATTTAGGATTAGCAGAGAAAAAGATTGATCCGATGAGCAGTAATTCTAGTTTTTACGATTCTAGGAAGTTAGGTGCTTCTGAAATGGAGAAAATGAACAATCTTTATTGGGTTACTAATATTTCTACTTTAGAACCCGAAGAAGGAGCTAGAATTACTCTTTATAAAGATAATCTTGTTCAAGCTGGCACTTATTATACCAACCAAGAAGGGATTGGGCTTGCTGATGTTATATATGATTTAAAAGGGGTGGTAGTTAGCAAGGGCAATGACAGCACTGTGATACCCTCAACAGCAAGTAGAATAAATTGGGCAAGCTCTGCCTTTTTGGCTAAAAAGATTTATCTTTATACAGATAAGCCAATATATCGTCCAGCACAAGAAGTTTTTATAAAAGGCATTTACAGAATTGGCTATGATGGAGATTATGAGATTCCGCAAGGCGATGTAACTCTAAAAGTTTATAACTCTAAAAATGATGAGATTTTTGAACAAGAGCTTTTAGTGAGCAATTTTGGCACTTTTAACACCAAGTTAATATTAGAAAGCAACGCACCACTTGGTATGTGCAGATATTGTGTTGGAGATATTTCTTGTTCATATTTTGATGTTCAGGAATATGAGCCAGCTGCTTTTGATGTGCAAGTTGATACTAATGAGACAGAATATATTTCTAAAGATACAGCAAATATAGCAGTAGAAGCTAATTATTATTTCGGCGTTCCTCTTGAGGGCGGGCAAGTTAGTTATACGATCAGTAGCCAAAATTATTATTTTGACAGATATACTCAAGAATATTTTAATTTTGGTTCTGGATGGAATTATTGGTCGTCTTATTACGGGGAAAAATTCTTGCTTAGGGGAGAGACATCTCTCTCTGAAGACGGTAAGGCACAAATTTCTCAAGTACTTGATTTTGAGACCCTATTTAAGGACGAAGAAGACAGAAAAAGTAAGATTCTTATAATAGATGTCACGGTTGTTAATTTGCAGGGGCAGAGTATTTCTTCACAAAAGTCATTTATTGTTCATGCAGGTGATTTTTATCTTGGAATTAAGCCAGACAGGTGGTTTTTATCAAAAAATGAGAACTTTGATTTAAAAATTAAATCAGTTGACACTCAAGGCAAAGAATTAAAAGTAAATAATTTAAAGCTCAAGCTTTATAAAGCAAAATGGATTTATTCCAAACGGCAGGAGGTAGGTGGTGGTTATTCGTATAAATGGGAAAAGAAGAAGGATTTTATAAAAGAATATGATTTTGTCACTGATAAGAGCGGGAATTACTCGCAGCAGTTGAGTATTTCAGATGAGGGTACCTATGAGGCCATTGTTGAGGGTGAGGACAAAAGCGGCAATATGGTCAGGAGCAGTCAGAATTTATATGTTTATGGTCAAGGGTCTGCTTCCGTGAGACCAACCACTAATACGGAACTTGAGCTGGAAGCTGTTAGCACAAGTTTAAATGTCGGAGACATAGCTGAAGTGATAATCAAGTCACCTTATCCAGATTCCAAAGCTCTAATTTCTATAGAAAGAGGGAAAATTTTTGATTACGAAATAGTAGAAATAAAAGGGAATTTATACAAATATGAGTTTTTGGTTAAGGAAGAATATCTGCCCAATGTTTATCTATCTGTTTTAGTTCAGTCGCCAAAACCAGAAGTTAAGTTTGGGAATATTAATTTTATCATTGACACTGCAAGAAAAGAGCTGGATATTGAGGTCTCAAGTAATAAACAGCACTATCTGCCAGGAGAAGAGGTTATCTTAGATATCACTACTAAAGATTATCAAAACCAACCGGTTTCTGCTGAAATATCTTTGTCAGTCGTGGACTTGAGTGTTTTAGCACTTAAGGGAAATATAAATAAGAATCCTTTAGTTTTCTTTTATAGTGGTTTTCCATTGACAATAAGCACGGCTTCTAATATTAAGAATATTTTAGTAGAAAAGGAGATAACTACTAAAGGAGGAGGAGGAGTAACAGAATTATCGTCTCCTGGAATGGCAGAGGATGATTTGGCTAGAAAAGCAAGAGGTGAGTTTAGGGAAACTGCTTTTTGGCAGGCAGTTGCCACAACCGACGCAAGCGGCAAAGCACAAATTCGTTTTACTTTGCCAGATAATTTGACTGCTTGGCAGGCAGAAACATTAGGCGTGACAAAAGATAGTAAGCTTGGCATTGATTATCTTGAATTTATTACACGAAAAAGATTAATGGTAGTTCCTCTAAAGCCGAGATTTGTAGTGCCAGGCGATGAGTTCTTTATTGGAGCGAAAGTATTCAATCAATCAGGTGAGAACCAAAATTTAGAAGTCAAGATAAGCAGTGATACATTAGTTTTTGAAGATGACATAGATAGCGGCGGGATAAAAGATAATGAAACTAATACTTATTATTTCAAAGCAAAAGCTCCTTCTAATTTTGAAGAAGGAGAACATCAGTTTATATTATCTGCTAAAGCCAATAATCTAGAGGACACAATCATACAGCATATTGAGATCGTCCCTAATGATACTTATGAGGTTGCTGCAACTGCCAACTACACTAACCAGCCAGTCACCAGAGAATATGTCTATCTACCGGGTGGAGTAATCCAGGATAAAGGGAATATAAAAATTCAAAGTTCAGCTACTTTAGCAGTATTCATTTCAGACGCTTTAAATTATTTACTCCAATTTCCTTATGCTGGTTCTGAGCAGATTGCCAGTAAGCTTAACGCTATAGCAATTGTTAAAAGGGGATTAAATTTACCAAATTTAGCCGATAAATTAAATTTGGAAAAAATTGATTTTGATGGCAAGGAATATACCATTGATGAGGCAGTAGAGCTTGGACTTTCAAAGCTTTATAACAACCAAAACTTTGATGGTGGATTTTCCTATTGGGGAAAAGGGCAATCAAATCTTTATCTTGGCTTGGATGTTTTAGAGTCGTTTAATAATTTAAAGTTAGCTGGCTATTTAGTTAATCAGCAGGCATCGGATAAATTATTTATTTATTTAACCGAAGAGTTATTAGGCACAAAAGGTCTATATAAGAGTAATGATTTATTAATTTTGGCATCTAGAATAATCGCAGACACTTCTCCAGACATATTCAATTCTATTTTAAGGCAAAAAATTATAGAATTTGCTAATAATACTTCTTATCTGCAAGATAAGGCGAGCAATTATGTTTTAGCAAATTTAACGATTTTATTGAGCAAAGGAGGATTTGATAGTCAATTGATAAGCAAGGTGTCTCAAGTTATAGACAATAGGATTGAGATTGATTCGCGGGGAGCATTTTTAGAGCCAAGTCAAAATCGGAGTTGGAGCTATTTTGAAAACACGACTAAGAATACGGCCATATATTTGAAATCTTTGAGTGTGAGGCAGAAAGAAGACGCGCGACTTGATAAAGTTGTTAGGTGGTTACTGAATTCTAAATACAAAGATGGCTCATGGGGTTCTACTAAAAACACATTAGCTGTGATTGAGGGCTTTGTGGAGTTTTTGGAATGGAAAGGGGAGACAGAGTCGGACTTTAGCTTAGATATAATTGTGAACAACGAATCAAAGCAAGAGTTTAGATTTAATCAAGATACTATTCTTGAGCAGAATAGCAAAGAAATGGCTTTGAATGAATTGGATTTTGAAAAGAATAATATAGTTGAGTTTCAGAAAGAGAATCATAATAACTCAACTAATGCCCTATACTATGATATTGCTCTAAAATATTATTTGCCAATTGAAAACTTGGGACCAAGAGATGAGGGCTTTAGCATTATAAGGAGTTTACATCAATTAGATGACAAGGAAAACGAGAAGCCGATTAATAATGCCAAAGTAGGGGATGTGTTAAGGGTTCATCTCCAGATTACTGTGCCTAAAACAAGAGAGTTTGTGGCAATAGAAGATTTCATTCCTGCTGGTATGGAGATTGTTAATTTGGATTTATCAACAGAGCAAAAATCCTTGAGATTACAAGAGAGAGAACTTCAGGGCAGGGAATTAATTCCAGAGTACAAAGAGCTTTATGATGACAGAGCTTTTCTATATGCTGGACAATTAAGGCCTGGAGTTTATGAGTTTGATTATTTTGTGAGGGCCTTGATTAAGGGAAAGTTCGCTCATTTACCAGCCAAGATTTCAGAAATGTATTTTCCAGAGAATTTTGGGAGAACAAGTGGTTCTTTCTTCGAGATAAAGTAGATCCCCGCGGCTAAAGCCGTGGTGCTCTTTTTCGCTTTGTAACAACCCCGCACTCAACTTGTTGAGTGCGGGGTTGAACATTCTGTCGCTTCAACCACGGGTAAACCCGTAGTTTTCGCTCTCTTGAAATAATAAAACAGCTTTTAATCTAAAATCTGGACGCTCACAGTTTCTGTGCGTCCAGTTTTAGTTTCCGCTTTGATAATATAGTTTCCTGATTTTTTTGGAGTAAATATAGTTTCTGTTCCTGTGTCTGAATAAATATTATTAACAGACCATTCTACTGATTCTTTTGCCCTTAAAATAATTTGAATGGTCTCTTCTAAAAAGAAAGTGTCATTTTGATGTGGGAGCAGAATAATTGATTCATCTTCGTCCAGTAATAAATTTTTATATTTTTCGTAATTATCTTGGATAAGACCATATTCAATATTGTCTTGATTCTCGAATTTATGGAGCAGGTTAAAATCAAGAGCTGTTTTTTTATTGTATTGAGTATTAAAAAGCAATTCCATTATTTCGTGCCATATTCTCCCGGCTCCAATTTGTCCGGAAACTTTTTCTGTCGGAGAATTATCAGCATTACCCACCCAGACAAGAACAAGAAAATCAGGAGTAAATCCAATTATCCAGCTATCTCTAAAGTCGCGGGATGTTCCTGTTTTTAAAGCATAATTTGATTGAGATAAATTAAGCTCGCTTTTTATACTAAATTGTTCTATTCCTGTTTTTCTGTCGCTAATAATTTTATTAACCAATTGTATATATTTTTCATCAGCTATTGATTTTTCTTCATTTGGGCTATCCGTTATTTTAAGATTTTTTAATATTCCTTTATTAGCAAAAATAGTAAAATATTTTGCCAAATCTATTGCTTTCATTTCTAAAGAGCCCAAAGCAATACCTAATTGATATTCTCCAAGATCTTGGACAGGGTTAAATGCTAGATCATCTGTTAAAAAGTCATAGAACTGTTCTAATCCTAACCACTCTAAAACTTTGACAGAGGGCACATTTAAGCTATTGCTTAGAGCGTAGTGCAGAGTGACTATTCCGCGATAATCAAAATCATAATTTTTAGGATAAAGAGGGAATCCAATAGCAGTCATATACTTATATTCTCTGTCGTCTACTAAAGTATATGGGCGGAGATTTTTTTCAAACGCTTTTAAATAAATAAATGGCTTTATTGTGGAGCCAATAGGTCGGGCTTGGTTTAGAATATCAATCTTGTAGGTTTCCTCAAGCGAGTCAGGGTCTGGAGAACCAATAAGCGCAAGTATTTCGTTGTCAGGTATTGAAATTATTATTGCTGATGCATTATTAGCTCCGTATACCTTTAATTCATCTATATTTCTCTTTACAATTTCCCTTATTTTTTTTGTTAGTTCTATGTCAATTGTGGTTTTATTTGTTTGAATATTTTGATTTTTTAAGAAAGAAGATATTTCAAAATACGAAGTTTTAATGGGTCGGAATTCCGAAATATTTGTTTTTACTTCGTCCTGATTAACAAATGTGAGTTTGTCGGAATTGATTTCTAATCGCTTGCCTAAATTTCTCGCCACTTCTTCGTTAACTTGTTTTAAGGGGTTGCTTGAGCTGGGACTGCTAATGGTAGCTAAAAGTTGTAAGAATTGGGCATGACTAAGCAATTCTGGTGGCACTTTAAAATACATTTGACTGGCTTGATATATGCCCTGACTGCTATTCCCGAGATATAGGGAATTAGTATACATTGTTAAGATTTCTTCTTTTGTATGAAAGATTTCCAAAGCCACGGCATAAATTGTTTCAATAATTTTATTTTTTATATTTCTATCTAACTCATTTCCTAATAGAATTTTAGTTAATTGTTGAGTTATGGCGCTGGAAGCTTTTCTATTATTCATTCCAAATCTAGTCAGACCTGCTTGTATCATACTTATAGGATTGAATCCTGGGTGATAATAAAAAAACCTGTCTTCTTTTTTGATTAACAGGTCTGTTAATTCTTTAGGCAGAGAGTCAACATAGTATGCGTAATAGCCCTTTGAATTGGGGAGAGTAGCTATTATTTTTCCTGTTCTATCCAAAATTATTTGCGATTCTTGGCCATTATACAGAGAGATTAGCTTCGCCTGCAGATAGAAACTTATTGAGAAAAATACAGCTAATAGAATAGCAAGAATTAACAGAATTTTTTTTAAAACAAATTTTTGCATTTTTAATTTTAACTTTTCTTAATTTTAGATTATAATTACATAAAAGCAAAGTATTTGAAATAAAAATATGGCAAAAATAGCTATTATAATTAGTTTTAAAAACTTCAGGGATGAGGAGTATTTTATTCCTAAAGAAATTTTTGAGAATAATGGTTTTGAAGTTAAAACGATAAGCACTGAAAAGGGTATTGCTATTGGCGGAGATGGCGGAGAGGCAGAAGTGGATTTGTGTTTATCTCATTTGGATATTGATGAATTTGACGCCTTAGTTTTCGTTGGTGGTCCAGGTGCTTATGCTTTTATTGAAGATGAAAGCGTATGGCATATTATCAGACAGGCGAGGGATAAAGGAAAGTTTTTGGCTGCTATATGTATTGCTCCTGCAATTTTGGCAAAAGCAGGAGTGCTGGAAGGTAAAAAAGCAACAATCTGGTCTTCGTCAATGGATAAAAAACCAATTAAGATTTTGCAAGAAAATGGCGCAGAATATATAGATAAGGCAGTTGTCCAAGATGGAAAAATAATAACTGCCAATGGACCATCCTCTGCTGAAGAATTTGGTAAAAGTATAGTTCAACACTTGACTAACAACCCCAAGTTTGTTATCATCTAATAAGTAATCTTATTAAGAGAAGGGGTGATGTTCGAGAAAAATTCTATAATGAGTAGATGCTGGAAGGGTTTCGTAAGAAGTATTTAATGATACCGTTCCGGTAGCTCGCCTTGTATTGTACAAACGAACACACATTGACCCAGCAGCATTCTCGAGCTGCTGGGTTGTATTTTTGAAAAAAGCGATTCCGAGATCCATCCTCGGAATAGAGAAGAAATCTGCCGAGATCGTTTCTCGGCAGAAAATATCTGCGTAGATGTCAAACATCTACGCCAAGTAAGCATAATGGAAACCTGGTTTCCATTATATGTGTGGATAACTGCACCGAGGCCCGGCCTCGTTGCAGTTTGTGCTTGACAAGGTTTTTAAATTATATATACTGAATACACAATTACTGAATACACAATTAAATTACCGCAGACAGTAGGCATAAAATAAGTCCTGCCGAGGTGAACAATGATTAATTATAATTGGTTATTGATTATTTCGTCTGCGGAAAAACCGGAGACAATTTTATTTGTTTGTCTGCAAAGGCGAGCCATAGGCGAAGCTCGAGCAGCTAACAAATAATTAATCCCGCTTTAATAATTAAACAATCTTAAATCTATATTATATGAGAAGTTTAATTTCAAGGTTCTGCGAGCAGAGCGAGCGGGTTCTTATTTTGCCGAAGAATAGACAAAATAGTTTGAGCAAGAATAAAAAATATTAATCTCTTGTAGCCTGCGTGTGGCGGATAGCCACGCACCTTGTTGGGCGAAGTGGGCTACCCGCAGAAATTCACGCAAAATTAGAGCGTGGATAAATTCATCATTTTAATATGGCTTTAACAAAAGAACAAAAGAATAAAAAAGTAGAGAAATTGGAACAAGCAATTGCCAAGCAAAAAGCAATGGTTTTTGTTAACTTTTCAGGTTTAAAAATTAAGGACTTAGAAGAATTAAGAGAAAAACTTAATCAAGCTGGAGCTAAAATAATAATTACTAAAAAAACTTTAGCAAGCATAGCATTTAAACAGCAAAAATTAGAACTTGGCAAAGATGAATTAGGAAATGAATTGGCAATTGTATTTGCTTTTGAGGATGAAATAGCGCCAGCAAAAGCAGTTTATGAATTTTCAAAAATAAATGAAAGCTTAAAAATAATTGGCGGTTATATGGAAAACGAAAGAACAGGGGCAGAAGAAATGATATGTTTAGCTCAATTGCCATCCAAACAACAGCTTTATGCAGGATTAGTTGGATCGCTTTTAGCGCCAATATCAAATTTTGTTAATGTTCAAAGACAGAATATTAAAGGTCTATTTTACGCATTTAATGCAATTATTGAAAAAAATAGTTAAATAATAATTAAGCAATACATAAAATTATGACAGAAGAAAATAAAATTGAAGAAACCAAGTCCGAAGAAGTTAAAGAGGAAACCCCAGCAGTAGAAGAACCAAAAGAAGAAAAGAAAGAAGAAAAACCAGAGCCAAAAGAAGAACCTGTGAAGGAGAAAAAGGAAGAAAAAATTGAAATAGACGAAGAAGTAGAAGTTCCCAAGAAGTTTGAAAAGATTGTAAAAGAAATTGAAGGGATGAAAGTTGTTGACTTAGCAGAATTGGTAAAGATTTTAGAAAAGAAATTTGGAGTTAGCGCTGCTGCGCCTGTGGCTGTTGCTGCTACAGGAGTTGCTCCAGCAGAAGCAGGCGAAGGAGAAAAATCAGAATATGATGTTATTTTGAAAGCAGTAGGGGATAAAAAGATTGAAGTGATTAAGGCAGTCAGAGATGTTACTGGCAAAGGATTAAAAGAAGCTAAAGATGTGGTAGATTTAGCTGCTACTGAGCCCCAGACCATAAAAGAAAAAGCCAAGAAAGAAGATGCAGAAGAAATGAAAAAGAAATTTGAAGCAGCCGGAGCTACTGTAGAATTGAAGTAATCGG